>NZ_JAAGPL010000407.1:0-2828 GCF_017104785.1 Burkholderia sp. Ac-20353
GCCGGGCGCGGCGCGCCGCCGGTGCGCGCGACGCCGTATGCGGACTCCGAGGAATTCGTGCAGGACCTGAAGGTGCTGATGGATTCACTCGCCGAGCATCACGGCGCGTCGCTCGCCGCCCCGCGCCTCGCGCCGCTCGCGCGCGCGGCCGAAGTGTTCGGCTTCCATCTGGCGAGCATCGACCTGCGCCAGAGCTCCGACATCCACGAGGCCGTCGTCGCCGAGCTGTTCGCGCGCGCGGGCGTCGAAGCCGACTACGCGTCGCTCGCCGAGGAAGACAAGCTGCGCGTGCTGCTCGCCGCGCTCGCCGATCCGCGGCCGCTGCGCTCGCCGTACTTCGAATACTCGGCGCTCGCGCAGAGCGAGCTCGGCGTGTTCGAGAAGGCGCGTGCGGTGCGCGCGCAGTTCGGGCCGCGCGCGGTGCGCAACTACATCATTTCGCACACCGAGACGGTCAGCGACCTCGTCGAGGTGCTGCTGCTGCAGAAGGAAACCGGGCTGCTCGAAGGCGCGCTCGGCGCCAAACACGGCGGCGCGAAGAACGGGCTGATGGTGATCCCGCTGTTCGAGACGATTCCCGACCTGCGCGACGCGTCGCGGATCATGCGCGAGTACTTCGCGCTGCCGGGCGTCGAAGCGCTGGTCGCGCATCAGGGCGGCGAGCAGGAAGTGATGCTCGGCTACTCGGACAGCAACAAGGACGGCGGCTTCCTGACGTCGAACTGGGAGCTGTACCGCGCCGAACTCGCGCTCGTCGACCTGTTCCGCGAGCGCGGCATCACGCTGCGGCTGTTCCATGGCCGCGGCGGCACGGTCGGCCGCGGCGGCGGCCCGACCTACCAGGCGATCCTGTCGCAGCCGCCCGGCACCGTGAACGGCCAGATCCGCCTGACCGAACAGGGCGAGGTGATCGCGAGCAAGTTCGCGAACCCGGAGATCGGCCGGCGCAACCTGGAAACGGTCGTCGCCGCGACGCTCGAGGCGTCGCTGCTGCCGCAGTCGAACGCACCGGCGCAATTGCCCGCGTTCGAGACCACGATGCAGGCGCTGTCCGACAGCGCGATGGCCGCATACCGCGCCCTTGTCTACGAGACGCCCGGCTTCACCGACTACTTCTTCTCGTCGACGCCGATCACCGAGATCGCCGAGCTGAACATCGGCAGCCGCCCCGCGTCGCGCAAGCTGCAGGATCCGAAGCACCGCCGGATCGAGGATCTACGCGCGATTCCGTGGGGCTTCTCGTGGGGCCAGTGCCGGCTGCTGCTGACCGGCTGGTACGGTTTCGGCAGCGCGGTCGCCGCGTACCTCGACGGCGCGAAGGACGACGCCGAGCGCAGCAAGCGCCTGGCGCTGCTGAAGAAGATGGACAAGACCTGGCCGTTCTTCTCGAACCTGCTGTCGAACATGGACATGGTGCTCGCGAAGACCGATCTCGCGGTCGCGTCGCGCTATGCGCAGCTCGTCGCGGACAAGAAGCTGCGCAAGCACGTGTTCGACCGGATCGTCGCCGAGTGGGAACGCACGACGCACGCGCTCGCGGAAATCACCGGCCACGACAGCCGGCTCGCGACGAACCCGCTGCTCGCGCGTTCGATCAAGAACCGCTTCCCGTACCTCGATCCGCTGAACCACCTGCAGGTCGAGCTGATCAAGCGGCACCGCGCCGGCGACACCAACGCGCGGCTGCGGCGCGGGATTCACCTGACCATCAACGGGATCGCGGCCGGCCTGCGCAACACGGGCTGATCCGCGCACGGGGTGCGGCGCATGCAGTGCATGGGCCGCGCCGGAACGGCACAGGCCGCGTTTCAGCGCGCGTCGATCAACAGCGCGTCATGTTCGAACGAGCCGTCCGCCTGCACCGCGTAATGGCCGCGCACCTCGTCGGGCGCATGCGCCCACAACGCGCGAATGCCCGTCACGCTGTCGGCCGGCGTGCGGATCCGCGCGACCCACGTGTCGAAATCGATCGGCAGGCGCCAGCGGCTCGCCACCTGCGCGTCGAAACCCGCGTCGCGGAACATCGCGAGCCATTCGTCGGCCCGGTAGTCGCGCACGTGCGACGCGTCGCGCAGCACTTCCGCCGCCTGCAGGTAGGTGTCGAGCAGCGGATGATCGTTGCCGGCGATGTCGATCATCAGCACCCGGCCGCCCGGCTTCAGCACCCGCCGCACCTCGGCGAGCGCGGCACGCACGTCGTGCCAGTGATGCGCGCTCATCCGGCTCACGACCCAATCGAACGTCGCCGCGTCGAACGGCAGCCGCTCGGCCGGCCCGTGGCAGGTGCGGATGTTCGCGAGGCCGCGCTCGCGCGCCGCCGCGTCGACGGTCTCGAGCATCTGCGGCGCGAGGTCGTACGCAATCACGTCGCGCACGTGCGGCGCGACCGCGAAGCTCGCATGGCCCGCGCCGCAGCCGAGATCCAGCACCGCGGCGTCCGGCATCGCGCGCACGGCGTCGGCGAGCGCCTGCAGGTCGGCGCCGGTCGCATGGACCGTGCTCGTCAGGTAGGCGGCGGCCGTCGAGCCGAATGCGTCGGCGACCTGGTCATGATGTTTCATTGGATTCTCCTGTCGGTCAGATGTCGATCGAACCTCGCGCTTTGGTGCCTGGTTCGGTCCGATGCAAAGCTGTTGGCGCTTTGGTGCTTGCCCTGGTCCCGTGCAAAGCCTGGCTGGAACCGCCCGCGCCGGTGCCAGCGGACGCGTGAGCCGTTACAATAGGCGCACGCTTGTACCAGTACAAGTTAAGCAGTTATTCTGGTATTCGATCCACCTGCCTGACGTATTCCGCATGAGCCTTCCGTCCGCCCCCCCCGCTCCGCCGCT
>NZ_JAAGPL010000408.1:0-2826 GCF_017104785.1 Burkholderia sp. Ac-20353
GCCACCGCGACCCTCGCCGCGGACAGTGCGCCGGGCGGCCTCGCGCAGGCAACCGGGGTCGTGCCGGCCGACACGAGCCCCGCCAACGTGGCCACGCCGACGCCGTCGTCGGCCTGGAACCAGTTGACGCCGTGGACGCAGTTCCACGGCTATCTGCGGGCCGGCGTCGGGACGAGCGACAGCCATTCGCAGGCCTGCTTCCAGCTGCCGGGCGCGCAGAGCAAATACCGGCTCGGCAACGAATGCCAGATCTACAGCGAGCTGGAGATCGACCAGACGCTGTTCAAGTTCGCGAACGGCATGCAGCTGTCGGCGGTGGGGATGGCGAGCCTCGTCAACGATCTCGACCGCACGCCGACCTTCGACGGCAATCATGGCCGCGTGCGCCTGCCGCAATCGTACGTGCAGCTCACCGACATTCCGGGGCTCGACGGCACGCGGATCTGGTTCGGGCGCATCTATTACCGGCGCAACGACGTCCATATCAACGACTTCTACTACTGGAACCCGAGCGGCCTCGGCGCGGGTATCGAGAACGTGCCGATCGGCGGTGGCCTGAAGCTCAGCTACGCGCTGTTCCGCGAGGACTACATCGACCAGCCGAACTACGCGACGCGTCACGACCTGCAACTGTCCGGCGTGCATCCGAACCCCGGCGGCGAACTGCAGTTCGGGCTGTCGTACATCCCAGCCCGCGCGCCGGTGCTGGACGCGAACGGCGTGATGCAGGACGCGCACAGCGGCTGGTCGTTCACGGTCCAGCACGTGCAGACCAACCTGCTCGGCGGCAAGAACAAGCTCGCGTTCCAGTACGGCGTCGGTCCGGGCACCGGCCTCGGCTACACGGGCACGCTGACGAACGACAACCGCTACAAGAGCATCCGCGTGCTCGATGCGTTCGACTGGCAGGCGACCCGCGACTTCGGCGGACAGGTGGTCGGCATCTGGCAGCGCGACATCGCGCCGTCGGGCGGCTCGCAGACGTGGGTGTCGATGGGCGTGCGCCCCGTGTACGCATTCACGCAGCACGTGAAGCTGCAAGGCGACCTCGGCCATGACCGCGTGACGCCGTCCGGCGGCCCGACCCGCACGTTGCTGAAGGCGAGCGTCGCGCTGACGCTCGCGATGGATCGCTCGTTCTGGTCGCGGCCGGAGTTTCGCGTGTTCTACACGTATGCGCGCTGGAACAAGGCCGCACAGGATGCGGCGGCGCCCGGCGATCCGCTGTCGACGACCGGCATCTTCGGGACGTCGCGCAGCGGTTCGACAGTCGGCGCGCAAGTTGAATGGTGGTGGTGACCGACATGAACGAGATGAATGCGCGTTGTACGACGATATCGATCGGGGCCGAGCCGATTCCGTTCTCGCGGATCGTGTTCGGGATGTGGCGGCTCGCCGACTGGCGGCTGTCGCGCCGCGAGCGCCGTGCGTTGATCGACGCGGCGCTCGAGCTCGGCGTGACGAGTTTCGACCACGCGGACATCTACGGCGACTATACGGCCGAGGGCCTGTTCGGCGAGGTGCTCGACGACGCGCCGCATCTGCGCGAGCCGATGCAGATCGTGACGAAATGCGGAATCCGGCTCGTGTCCACGCGCCGGCCCGCGCACCGGCTCAAGCATTACGACGCTGGGGCCGCGCATGTCGTCGCGTCGGTCGAGCAGTCGCTGCGCGCGCTGCGCACCGACCGGCTCGACCTGCTGCTGCTGCATCGTCCCGATCCGCTGATGGATGCCGACGAAGTCGCCGCGACGTTCGCCGCGCTGCGGCGCGACGGCAAGGTGAGGACATTCGGGATCTCGAACTTTACGCCGGCACAGGCGGCGCTGCTGCAGGACCGGATGGCCGGGCACGGCATGTCGCTCGCGACGAACCAGGTCGAATGCTCGCTGCTGCATCTCGCGCCGCTCGACGACGGCACGTTCGACCAGGCGCAGCGCTGGCGTTGCCCGCCGATGCTGTGGTCGCCGCTCGCGGGCGGGCGCCTGCTGACCGAAGCGTCGCCGGCCGCGACGCGGGTGCGTGCCTGTGCCGAGCGGATCGGCGGTGCGCTCGGCGTGCCGGCGACGACGGTGCTGTTCGCGTGGCTGCTCGCGCTGCCGTGCCGGCCGCTGCCGATCGTCGGGTCGAGCCGGATCGCGGCGCTGCGCGAAGCGGTGGCGGCGACGCGGCTGCCGCTCGCGCGCGAGCACTGGTTCGAACTGCTGCAGGCGGCGCGCGGCGCGGAGGTTCCTTGAACGACATGATCGAAAGCCGATGACAATCCGGGGGCAACAATGAGCGAAGCGATTCTCAACGATCATCCGGCCGCGCGGCCCGCATGGCCCGTCGTGCACGACGCCGAACCCCGCCTGCTCGCGGACATTGGCGGCACGCACGCGCGCTTCGCGCTGGAGCGTGCGCGCGGCGAGATAGGCGACGTGCGCGTCTATCGGTGCGGCGATCATGCCGGCGTTGCCGACGCGGTGCGCGCGTTCCTGCGCGATGCCGGCGGCGTGCGGGTGCGGCACGCGGCAATCGCGATCGCCAATCCGGTGGACGGCGATCTGGTCAGCATGACGAATCACGACTGGCGCTTCTCGATCGACGCGACGCGCCGTGCGCTCGGCTTCGACACGCTGCACGTGGTCAACGACTTCGCGGCGCTTGCGATGGCCGTGCCGCATTTGTCGGCGGAACAGCGGCGGCAGGTTGGCGGCGGCCATCGGCAACCGGGGGGCGCGATCGGCGTGCTCGGCGCCGGAACCGGGCTCGGCGTGTCGGCGCTCGTGCGCGCGGGCGACGCGTGGGTGCCGATGTCCGGCGAGGGCGGGCACGTGTCGTTCG
>NZ_JAAGPL010000409.1:0-2801 GCF_017104785.1 Burkholderia sp. Ac-20353
TGCGCAAGGACGGGCTGACGTCGTGGTGGCAGCTGCGCGCGCGCCGGCTGCAGAAGGCGATCCAGGCCGCGCTCGACCATTTCCGCGCGGGCGCGCTCGGCCGCATCGAGGCGACCACGCTGTCGCGTCCCGGCGGCGCGCTGCCGCTCAACGTGCTGCTGCGGCCGCTCGCACCCTATCGCGGCGCCGAGGACCGGCGGCACCGGCCGGCGATCGCGGTGTTCGTCCGCGATCCGGCGTCGTCGCCGCAGACGTCGCGCGACATGCTGCACAAGCTGTTCCGCCTCACGCCGATGGAGACCGAGATCGCCCTGCTGCTCGTCGACGGCCTCACGCTCGACGAGGCCGCCGCGGCCACCGGCATCACGAAGAACACCGCGCGCGCGCACCTGCGCGGGATCTTCGCGAAGACGGGCGCGACGCGCCAGGCGGTGCTGGTCAAGACGCTGCTCAACAGCGTCGTGTCGATGGCGTGACGCGGGCGACGGGCGGGTCGGCGGCTCGTCACGCCGTGCGACGGGCGAACCGGGACGATCGATCGCAAGGCTGACGCTGAGTCGTCATACGTCATTAGACATTTATTCACTCAAACCCAGCCCATCACCGAGCGTAGACCTCGGAAAAATCGCGTACTCCCGGGTAAACCCGTGACGTCACGGCGGATCGCAGCGCGTAACATGTCATACGACGACATACTACCTGATCGCAAAACACCGGCACCCGAACCGCCCGCCGCATCCCGACCGGAGACACCGTTGAACACGCCCTCACCCGCCCTGGCCGGCCGCGACCCGCTCGCGTCCGCCGTCTCGAAAGTGAAATGGCACGTGCTGCCGCTCGTGCTGATCATGTTCATCGCGAACTACATCGACCGCGTGAACGTCGGCTTCGTCGACCGCCATCTCGAGGCGTCGATCGGCATCGGCGCGGCCGCCTACGGGCTCGGCGCGGGGCTGTTCTTCGTCGGCTACGCGCTGTTCGAAGTGCCGTCGAACCTGCTGATGCAGCGCTACGGCGCACGCATCTGGCTCGCGCGCATCATGGCGACGTGGGGTATCGTCGCGGCCGCGATGGCGTTCGTGTGGAACGATACGTCGTTCTACGTGCTGCGCTTCCTGCTCGGCGCTGCCGAGGCCGGCTTCTTCCCCGGCGTCGTGTTGTACCTGACGCAATGGCTGCCGCCGCAGGAGCGTGGCAAGGCGATGGCGATCTTTCTCGGCGGCTCGGCGTTCGCGTCGGTTCTGTCGGGGCCCGTCACGGGCGCGCTGCTGTCGATCCATGGCTTCGGCCTGCAGGGCTGGCAATGGATGTTCGTGATCGAGGGGCTGTTCTCGGTCGCGCTGTGCGGTGCGAGCTGGCTGCTGCTGAAGTCGCACATCCGCGACGCGACGTGGCTCACGCCGGACGAGCGCGCGGCGCTCGAAGGCGCGCTCGACGACGAACGCGCGACGCGCGACGTGCGCTCGCGCGTGCATTTGCCGGCGCTCGCGCTGCTGAAGGATCCGCAGATCGCGCTGTTCTGCTTCCTCTACTTCTCGATCCAGCTCACGATCTACGCGGCGACTTTCTGGCTGCCGACGATCATCCGCAAGATGGGCGGCCTCACCGACTTCCAGGTCGGGCTCTACAACACGATCCCGTGGATGATCGCGATCGGCGCGATGTACGGCTTCGCGGTGCTGTCCGCGCGATGGAAGCACCCGCAGCGCTGGCTCGCGTTCGCGCTGGTGCTCGCCGCGTGCGGACTGTTCGCGTCGACGTCGCGCGATCCGGTCTGGTCGTTCGCGTCGATCTGCTTCGCCGCGCTCGGCTTCAAGGCCGCGTCGTCGCTGTTCTGGCCGATCCCGCAGGGCTATCTCGACACGCGCGTCGCGGCGGCGGGAATCGCGCTGATCAACTCGATCGGCAACCTCGGCGGCTTCGTCGCGCCAACGGCATTCGGCTATCTGAAGCAACATACGGGTTCGATCACGGGCGGCCTGTACGCGCTCGCGATCGCGTCCCTCGTCGCCGCAGTCGCCGCGCTGTTCGCCCGCACGCACCGGCGCAGCGATCCGCCGCGCGGCCTGCCGGCCGACGAGTCCTTCTCGCGTGCCCCGATGCTCCGTCATGCCGAACACTGATCGCTTCACCGTCATCGTGTCGAACGCCGTCGACGGCACGCTCGCGACCTATGCGCTCGACGCCGCTGGCGCGCTCGCGCCGCTCGGCGTTTATCCCGCTGGCGATGTCGTGATGCCGCTCGCACGCACGGCCGACCGCACGCGGCTCTATGCGGCGACGCGCGGCGAGCGCCCCGCGATCGTCACGTTCGACATCGATCCGGGCACCGGCGCGCTCGCGCACGTCGCGTGCGCCGCGATCGACGCGAGCCTCGCTTACCTGACGCTCGCCGGCGACGGCCGCTGGCTTCTCGGCGCGTCGTATGGCGGCCATTCGCTGAGCGTCTACGATGCCGCACGCGTGCGCGCCGGCGACGGCTTGCCGCTGCAGGTGATCAGCGGCATTCCCAATGCGCATGCGGTGATCGTGTCGCCGGACGACCGTTTCGCGTATGTCAGCTCGCTCGGCTCCGATCGCATCTTCGGCTTCGAACTCGTCAACGACATGCGCGGCATCCGCGCAATCGAGCATGGCGAAGCGCGCGTCGAGCGCGGCTTCGGGCCGCGCCACCTGCGGCTGTCGCGCGACGGTCGCACGCTCGTCGCGGTCAGCGAGTTCGAGGCAACGCTCGCGGTGTTCGATCGCGATCCCGACAGCGGCCGGCTCGGCGACGCGCGCGTCACCGCGCGCCCCGCGGC
>NZ_JAAGPL010000410.1:0-2791 GCF_017104785.1 Burkholderia sp. Ac-20353
ACGGGCGCGGCGCTGGCCGGCGCATGCGTGACGGCCAGCGTGAGCGTGCCCGTCGAAGCCGTGCGGGCCGAAGGGCGCGCGCCGGCGACGGCGCCGCTCCATCCGTCGCAGGTGCCGCCGCCCGGCATGACCCTGCCGGGCTTCCATACGCCGCCTTCCGTGTCGAACGGCACGGTCGCGCACGGCGCGGTGCGGGCGCAGCCTGCGCGCATGCCGTTCTACGTCGCGACCAAGGGCAAGGTGACGATTTACCTGCTGGGCACGCTGCACACCGGCGACCCGTCCGACTATCCGGGCACGCAGCCGTTCCGGCCGAACATCCTCGCGGCGCTCGCCGCGTCGCCGACGCTCGCGCTCGAGCTGTCGCCGGACGACCTGCTCGAATCGCAGGACGACGTGTCGAAGTACGGGATCTGCAATTACCCGTGCCTGCCGCGCCTGTTGCCCGAGCCGCTGTGGCAGCGGCTCGCCGGCCGGCTGCGCGGCAATCCGGCCGCGCTCGCCGAGATCCGCAAGATGCGGCCGTGGCTCGCGGCGCTCGTCGTCGAGACCTACGATTCGCTGGCGGCCGGCCTGCAGACCGAGTACGGCACCGAGGCGCAACTGCAGAACGTGTACCTGAAGAAGAAGGGCGGCAAGGTGGTCGGGCTCGAGACGCTCGCCGAGCAGATGCGCGCGTTCACGGGGCTCACGCTCGCCGAGCAGCGCGAGATGCTCGCGCAGGACATGGTGCAGACGCCCGCGCAGAACGCCGACGACATCAAGGCGCTGCACCGGCTGTGGCGGATCGGCGACGCCGACGCGCTGGCCGCGTGGGCGGTCGCGAAGACCGAGCGGCTGTCGCGTTCGAAGACGCTGTCGGCGTCGATCGACAACAAGATCCTGTACGAGCGCAACCGGCGCTTCGTGGCGCGGATGACGGCAATGGCCGCGTCGAACCGGCCACTGTTCGTCGCGATCGGCGCGCTGCATCTGGGCGGCCCGCGCGGTGTGCTCGAAATGTTGCGCGAGCAAGGTTACCGGGTCGACGCGAACTGATCGCGCGCCGGAGCGCATCGGTAAGGAAAACCCTCGATTCGTCAGAAAATAGCGTTTAAAACGATTGACATCCTGATCGGGCAATATCTATTCTTCATCCCACAAGTTGAAAAATTGAAAAGAATAGTAAACAGGTAAGTTCTACGGGGTAGCAGAAACAAAGCGCGGGGTTAGCGTTGCCGGCACGTGCATTGCGTGCCGGCCGCGGAGTGTCTGTATGCACGGCGGGGCCAACCATCGTCCGGTAGCAATTGCATGCGGGCCGACTTGCGGATAAGCGACGTTTCGTCGTCCGACCGGGGGAAGCAGTAGCGGGCGGCGGCGGACGTTTTTTGATCCGGAGCATCGCATTCCGGTCGCCGTCGCGAGACGGCTTCGGGTGGATGAATCGGTTCCGGCTGCATCGGTACGGTTCAGCCAACAGAAAAGCGCCTCAAGGGCGCTTTTTTCTTGTACGTCACAATCACGCGCCTTCGTCCGCCTGCAGCGCCCCCGGCGCGATGACATCGATGCCCGCGGCTTCGAGCGCCGCGCGGATCCGCCGAGCGAACGCCAGCGCATGCGGCCCGTCGCCGTGCAGGCAGACCGTCTGCGCGTTGAGCGGCACCCATTCGCCGCTGACCGCGCGCACCCGCTGGTTGCGCACCATGTCGAGCGTGCGGGCGATCACTTCGTTTTCGTCGTCGACCAGCGCGCCCGGCTCGCTGCGCGGCACGAGCGTGCCGTCCGCGCGATAGCCGCGATCCGCGAACACCTCTTCGACAGCCACGAGCCCTGCGTGCCGCGCGGCCGCGACGAACGCGCTGTTCGCGAGCCCGAACACCGCGAGCGACGGATCGAAATCATGGATCGCGGATACCACCGCGTCGGCGATCAGCGGATCGCGCGCGGCCTGGTTGTACAGCGCGCCGTGCGGCTTCACGTGGACGATGCGGCCGCCTTCGGCCAGCGCGATCGCGGACAGCGCGCCAAGCTGGTACAGCACGCCCGCGTAGATCTCGTCGGCCGGCAGCTGCATTTCCTTGCGGCCGAAATTCTCCGGATCGTGAAAGCTCGGATGGGCGCCGATCGACACGCCCTTCTGCACGGCCCAGCGCACGCAGTCACGCATCGCGTTCGCGCCGCCCGCGTGCCAGCCGCACGCGATGTTCGCGGAAGTGACGAGGTCGAGGAGCGCCTCGTCCGATCCGCATCCTTCGCCGAGATCGGCATTCAGATCGATTTCCATGATGTTTCCGTCCATCCGTATGATGGTGCGTCCCCCGGCGCCCGGCGCCGCGTCCCCTATGTTCACGCCGCGCGGGACTGCGCGCGTACGCGCGCCTCCTCCCGCATCTCGATCGCGACGTCGATTTGCCGCAGGTACGCGCGTTCGGCTGCGAGCGCGCTGCGTGCGGCGTCGGCGGTCGTGCGCACGAAGCGGATCGGCAGGTTCAGGCGCGCCTGCGCGAGCTTCCACAGATCCGCGCGGATCACAGTGCCGATCTTAGGATAGCCGCCGGTTGTCTGCGCGTCGTTCATCAGCACGATCGGCTGGCCGTTCGGCGGAACCTGGATCGTGCCGGGCAGCACCGCGTGCGACAGCAGCTCCACCGGCCGCTCGCGCACGAGCTCGGCACCTGCGAGACGATACCCCATCCGGTTGCTGTTGGCCGTCACGAGCCATTCCTCGTCCCAGAACGCCTGCTGCGCATCCGCGGCGAACGACGCGTAGTCGGGGCCCGGCAGCACGCGCACGGGCATCGCCCACGGC
>NZ_JAAGPL010000042.1:0-55374 GCF_017104785.1 Burkholderia sp. Ac-20353
TCGGGTGCTGCCGCGTCCGTCGCCGACGGGATGGCGGCCGTCGCGCTCGGCACCGACACCGGCGGCTCGATCCGGATCCCGGCCGCGCTGTGCGGGCTGACGGGCTTCAAGCCGACCGCGAGCCGGATTCCGAAGCAAGGCGGCGTGCCGCTGTCGACGACACTCGATTCGTTCGGCCCGATCGGGCTGACGGTCGCATGCTGCGCACTCGTCGACCGGATGCTCGCGGGCCTCGAGCCGCACGTGCCCGCCGCGCGGCCGCTCGAGGGCGTTCGGCTCGGCGTGCTGACGAACTACGTGACGGACGGCGTCGATGCCGACGTCGCCGCTGCACTCGACACCGCGCTCAAGCACCTCGAAGCCGCGGGCGCGATCGTCAGCGAGGTGCGCTTCGCCGCGCTCGATCGGCTGCCGGAAGTCAACCGCTTCGGCTTCTCGCCGATCGAGGCCTATGCGTGGCACCGGCCGCTGCTCGCACGGCATCGCGAGCGCTACGACCCGCGCGTGCTGTCGCGCATCCTGAAGGGCGAGCCGGCCAGCGCAGCCGACTATCTCGACCTGCTCGCCGCGCGCGACGCGATGCTCGACGAAGCCGCGCACACGGTCTGGTCGCGCTTCGACGCGCTCGTCGCGCCGACCGTGCCGGTCGTGCCGCCGCGTATCGCGGAACTGGAAGCGGACGACGACGCGTTCGCGCGCACCAACGCGCTGATCCTGCGCAACCCGAGTGCGTTCAATTTCCTCGACGCGTGCGCGCTGTCGCTGCCGTGCCATGCGCGCGACGCGGCGCCGGTCGGCCTGATGCTCGCCGCCGCGCCGCATCGCGACGATGCACTGCTCGCGGTCGGCCAGGCGGTGGAGGCGGTACTGAAGACGATCCGCTGACCCGCGGCGGGTTGCGGCGGGTATCGAGGGTACGGCGGGGTGCCGCAAGTGCGGCTGTCAGTTTCGTGCCAGTTCGTTCGCGCTAAAATCGCGCGATTGTTGAACGGACCGACCAACGAGGAACCTCGCCCGACCATGAACGATTACCTGCTTGCGCTACGCCGTGAACGCCGCCTGCTGATGCTGCTCGGCTGGGTTTGCATTGCCCTCCTTGCCGGTGCGCTTTACCTGCAGTACGTGAAGAACGAGGATCCGTGCCCGCTGTGCATTATCCAGCGCTACTTCTTCGCGACGATCGGCATCTTCGCGTTCCTCGCCGCCGGGATGCGGCACTGGCGCGGCATCTGGCTGCTTGAGCTGCTGATCGCGATCTCCGCGGCGGGCGGCGTCGGCACGGCCGCGCGGCATCTGTCGATCCAGATGAACCCCGGCTTCAGCTGCGGCTTCGATACGCTGCAGCCGATCGTCGACAGCCTGCCGCCCGCACACTGGTTCCCCGGCATGTTCAAGGTCGCGGGGCTGTGCGAGACGGTCTACCCGCCGATCTTTGGCATCCTGCTGCCCGGCTGGGCGCTGATCGGCTTCGCCGCGATCCTGGTCCTGGTCGCTGTGAGCCTCTGGCGCAACCGCCGCAAACTTGTGGCCTGAACGGCGACGCGCGAAGCAAAGCCGGCCGCGCCCGATCGGCAACCGCCCGTCCGGGTGCGCCGGGCCCGGCCGCAAGGACCGCACGGGCCTGCCGGGTCAAACCGGCGGCATGCAACCGGGGGCGTTCGGCCAGCACCGCTTTCCCGCCCGTTTTCGCGCCCGTTTTCGCGCCCGTTTTCGCGCCCGTTTTCGCGCCTGGTTTCGTGCCCGTTCCGCGCTCGGTTCCCCGCCCGTTCGCCGGCCCCGCGCGGCCTTCCGCACGATGCCGGCCGCGTAGTTCGAGCGTAAACCCCAGCGCCGCGCGATTCCGCCGTTCCACGCGCACCGTGCCGCACGCCGCGTCGTCTCGCTGCCCGCCGAGTCAGGCCCCGCAGAGCACTGCCGTGACCGCATTTTGGCCCGATGCACGGCCATCCGGCCCTCGACGTCCCGCGACGGGCCTATGATCGACATGATCGCCATCTGATAGCGCGAATCAACGCCGGCCCATATTCCGGCCGCGCGACAGTGCTATCGTGACGTCTGGATGGCGATCTACGTGCGCGAGGCCGGGCGGTCTCGACTCCCTGCGTAACGCGCGCCTGATCCGCAATGTCGACTGGATTCATCATGACAACGCACACCATCCGCATCCGTCACCCTCATGGCGTTCCCGCGTCCCGCTCCGGGACTGCCGCGCTCAAGCCGCGCGCCAGCGCCCGGCCCGCCTCGCTCCCGACTGGCGTCTGCGCCGCGCCCGCCAGCCCGCGCCGCGCGTCGTGCACCGATCTTCCGGGAGCATGCTGATGGAACCCTGGCTCGGCGATCTCCAGCAACTGCTCGCGCATGGCGAAGCGGCCGTGCTCGTGACGGTCGCGCACACCGACGGCTCCGCGCCGCGCGAAGCGGGCACCAAGATGCTCGTGACACGCGACACCGCGCGCTACACGATCGGCGGCGGTCATCTGGAATGGCGCGCGATCGAAATCGCACGGCACCTGCTGAAGGACGGCGCGCATGTGTCCCATGCACGCAAGCTCGAGCGGCTCGCGCTCGGCCCGAGCCTCGGCCAGTGCTGCGGCGGGGCCGTCGTGCTCGCGTTCGAGCGGCTCGACGTCGGCGATCTCGGCTGGATCATGTCGCTCGCGAAACGCGTCGCGGCAGGCGCCGCGACCGTGCGTAGCGTATCATTCGGCCCCTCGCCGGGCGCGCCGCTGCTGAGCGAACCGGAACCGGCCGCCGCACACGCCGATTGCCTGCTGTGGGAAACCGGCGGCGTGGCGCTGATGACCGAGACGATCGCGCCATACGCGTTCCCGGTCGTGCTGTTCGGCGCCGGGCACGTCAGCACCGCGCTCGTCAAGGTGCTCGCGACGCTGCCTTGCCACGTGCGCTGGGTCGACCGGCGCGACGCGCCGTTCCCGCCATCGGACACGCTCGTGGGCATCGGCAACCTGACGATCGACGCCAGCGACACGCCGGACGACGCCGTCGACAACGCGCCGCCGCAGGCCTACTTCATCGTGATGACGCACGACCACGCACGCGACCTCGTGCTCGCCGAGCGCATCCTGCGGCGCGGCGACTATGCGTATTTCGGGATGATCGGCTCGCATGCGAAGCGCGTGCAGTTCGACCATCGCCTCGCGGCGATCGGCATCGATCCGGCCCAGCTCGCGCGGATGCGCTGCCCGATCGGCGTCGAAGGCATCGTCGACAAGGCGCCCGAAGTGATCGCGATCTCGGTGGCCGCGCAGTTGCTGCAGGCTGTCGAGGCAAACGCGCCGGCGCACGCTTCCCCTACTCTCTGACCGACCAAGAAGAACGCCATGACCCCGACCTTCAAAGACAAGATCGCCCGCGCACCGAAAGCGGAGCTGCACATCCATATCGAAGGCTCGCTCGAACCCGAGCTGATCTTCGCGCTTGCGAAGCGCAACAACGTGAAGCTCGCGTACGACACGATCGACGCGCTGCGCGCCGCTTATGCGTTCACCGACTTGCAGTCGTTCCTCGACATCTACTACGCGGGCGCGAGCGTGCTGCTCACCGAGCAGGATTTCTACGACATGACGGCTGCGTACTGCGAGCGTGCGCTCGCGGACAACGTCGTCCACACCGAGCTGTTCTTCGACCCGCAGACGCATACCGAGCGCGGTGTGCCGATCGCGACCGTCGTCGCCGGCATCGACCGCGCGCTCGCCGACTATGAGCAGCGCGGCCTGTCGAGCAGGCTGATCCTGTGCTTCCTGCGCCACCTTTCGGAAGAAGACGCACTCGCGACGTTCGACGCCGCGCTGCCGCTTTTCGAGCAGTACGCACATCGCCTAATCGGCGTCGGCCTCGACTCGTCCGAGCGCGGCAATCCGCCGTCCAAGTTCGCGCGCGTGTTCGAGAAAGCGCGCGCGCTCGGCCTGAAGCTCGTCGCGCATGCAGGCGAGGAAGGCCCGCCCGCGTATGTGTTCGAAGCGCTCGACCTGCTGAAGGTCGAGCGCATCGATCATGGCGTGCGCAGCATCGAGGATGAAGCGCTCGTCGAGCGTCTCGCCGCGACGCGCATGCCGCTGACGGTCTGTCCGCTGTCGAACCTGAAGCTGTGCGTGTTCGACGACATGGCGAAGCACACGCTGAAGTCGCTGCTCGAACGCGGCGTCGCGGTGACGATCAACTCCGACGATCCGGCCTACTTCGGCGGCTACGTCAACGACAACTATTTCGCCACGGTCGAGGGGCTGCGCCTGACGGACGCGGAAGTCCACACCGTGATCCGCAACGGCTTCGAGGCATCGTTCGTCGACGCCGCGCAACGCGACGCGCTGACCGCGCGTCTCGATGCTTACTGGCACGCCGGGCACGCCGCCTGAGAATGCGACGATGACGTTCGCTCCGTTGCCGAGATCGATGACAGGCCCCTGCTGCATGTTCCTCACGTGCGGCAGGTCGCCGCAGCACCGCCGGCGCCGCTCGGGCGGCGCTGGCCGATTCCTTTCCAACGCAGGACGAACGTTATGACGCAAACCGCTTTCCGTGCCCAGTTGCTGACCTTCACCGGCGACCCCGGACAATCCGGCCAGGCCGCGCACTACGAGGCCGACGGCCTGCTGATCGTCGACGACGGCAAGGTCGTCGCGGCCGGCGCGCATGCGCAGCTCGCGCCGACGCTCGCGCGCGACGCGCTCGTGCACGATCTGCGCGACAAGCTGATCGTGCCCGGCTTCATCGATACGCACATCCACTATCCGCAGACGGACATGATCGCGTCGCCGGCCCCCGGCCTGCTGCCGTGGCTCGACAAGTACACGTTCCCGACCGAGCGGCAGTTCGGCGACGCCGGGCATGCGCGCGAAGTCGCGGAATTCTTCGTCGACGAACTGCTCGCGTGCGGGACGACAAGCGCACTCGTCTACTGCACGGTGCACAAGCAGTCGGCGGACGCCCTCTTCGCCGCGAGCGACGCGCGCGACCTGCGGATGATCGCGGGCAAGGTGCTGATGGACCGCAACTGCCCCGAATTCCTGCGCGACACCGCGCAATCGGGCTACGACGACAGCGCCGAGCTGATCAACCGCTGGCACGGCCACGGCCGCCAGATGTACGCGCTCACGCCGCGCTTCGCGCCGACGTCGACCGAGGCGCAGCTCGAGGCCTGCGGCGAACTCGCGCGCCGCCATCCGGACGTGTTCGTGCAGAGCCACGTCGCCGAGAACGTCGACGAGGTGAAATGGGCGGCCGAGCTGTTCCCCGGCCACCGCAGCTATCTCGACATCTACGATCACTACGGGCTGCTGCGCCGCCGCGCGGTGTACGGCCACTGCATCCATCTCGACGACGAGGACCGCCGCCGGATGGCCGAAACGGGCACTGTGGTCGCGCACTGCCCGACATCGAACTTCTTCCTCGGCAGCGGCCTGTTCGACTTCGACAAGGCCGGCGAATACGGCGTGCCGGTCGCGCTCGCGACCGACGTCGGCGGCGGCACGTCGTTCTCGATGCTGCAGACGATGAACGAGGCGCACAAGGTCGCGCGGCTGTCGGGGCACCACCTGAGCGCGACGCGGATGTTCTGGCTCGCGACCGCGGGCGCCGCGCACGCGCTCGACCTCGCGGACACCGTCGGCACGCTCGCGCCGCGCACCGAGGCGGACTTCGTCGTGCTCGATCCGCAGGCGACGCCGCTGCTCGCGCGCCGCACGAAGCGCGCGGAATCGCTCGAGGAGCTGCTGTTCGCGTTCGCGCTGCTCGGCGACGACCGGGCCGTGTACCGGACCTACGCGGCCGGCCGCTGCGTGCACGAGCGCGGCGCACCGCGCCGCGCGGCCTGACCGCACGCTGGCCCGCGCACGTCACGCGTTGCGTACCGGGCTGGCCGGGCGGCCCGCGCCGCACGCCGGCGCCCGAATCGCTTTCCGGCGCCGTACGCGCCGTGCTAGAATCCGCTCCTCATTGGGGAGTAGCCGCTCCGCTCGATGTCCCGCGCCTTCGGCGCGCATCGTGACGGGGGCGTCCGTCAACAGACTTGGCCATTTGGCCATGGCGGACGCAGCCACCGAAGGCCTGGCGAGACCGATGGTTCACTGCGTGCCGCATCTGGGCCCGGCGCGCGGTGGATCGTCGCTCGCACGCACAACAACAGGCCCGCGGAACTCCGTACGTGTCCCAAGCCTTCCTGATCTCCACTGGTGCCGTCGCCCTCGCAGAAATCGGCGACAAGACCCAACTGCTTTCCCTCGTGCTCGCTGCGCGTTACCGCAAGCCCGTGCCGATCATTCTCGGCGTGCTCGTCGCGACGCTCGTCAACCACGGCTGCGCAGGCGCGCTCGGCGAATGGCTCGGCGCGCTCGTCACGCCGTCGATCATGCGCTGGGCGCTCGCGTTCTCGTTCATCGGGATGGGGCTGTGGATCCTCGTGCCGGACAAGCTCGATGCCGACGAGGCCAACGCGAACCGCTCGCGGCTCGGCGTGTTCGGCGCGACCTTCGTCGCGTTCTTCCTCGCCGAAATGGGCGACAAGACCCAGATCGCGACCGTCGCGCTCGCCGCGCGCTTCCAGGATTACGTCGGTGTCGTGGCCGGCACGACGCTCGGCATGATGCTCGCGAACGTGCCGGCAATCCTGCTCGGCGACCGCTTCGCGCACCGCCTGCCGACGAAGGTCGTGCACGGCATCGCGGCCGTGTTGTTCGTCGTGCTTGGCGCGCTGGCGCTGTTCGGCGTCGGCGTGTAAGCCGCGCCGCGCGCATCCCGGGCAGAGGTGCCGCGGCGCCTGACACGCAATAAAGAAGGGCCGGTCTGCCGGCCGGACCGCTCGCCGCCTGGTCCCGCGTTACTGCGTTACTTCGAAGCCGCGGCGCCGGACGCAGGCGCGGCCGGCACCGCGCGCTCGTTGGCGGCCGGCATCGCAGGCCCGCCATGCTTGTCGACCGGCAGCCGCACCGTACGCACCGCGCCATTGCCGAGCGGGAAATCGGCGAGCGCGCTACGCGCGAGGAACGGCATCGCGTACAGCAGCGCGCCATTGTCGCCGGTCGTGCGCGCGGTCACGTTGTACACCTCCTTGCCCGTCGCCCTCTCGGTGATCCGGATGCCGAGCGTGTAGTCGAACACCTGGTACGTCTGGTTCACGTAGCCGGCCGGCATCGGACCCCAGGGCCCCCACGGACCCCACGGCCCGCGCCGCCAGTACGGCCCCGGAAACCACGGGTCGTAATAGGCGGGCTGCGGCACCGTCACGAGATCGCTGCCGACGCCGTACGTCAGCCCGACCAGATAGCGGGCGCTCGCCTGCGGCACCTGGCGGAACGCATACGCAGTCAGTTCATTCGCAACGACAGGCTCGTAGGTCGACTGCTCGATGCTGTTCTTCTGCGCGTCGGTGCGCGTGAAGGCATAGGTGCGTGTCGCGTCGCTGCCGCTCCAGTCGGAGAAGGCCGTAACCTGCGTCGTCACATAGCTCGTGCAGCCCGCGAGCAGCGCCACGCACAGCGCCGCCGCCCATACTGCACCGCGATAAATCCGTTCGCGTTTCATGATCATCCTCGTCAATCCGTCACCCCGCCGCCGCGTCGCGCGAAACGCACGGGATGCCGATAATACGCGGACTGTCCGACCCGGTAAAAAGTTCGCGCGGCACGCGGCGTCAAGCCTTTGTACAATGGGCCGGTTCGCCGGGCCCGCGCCGCGCGCCCTACCCCGATTCCACCGACCTCGACGACCATGTCCGACAACGCCTCCTCCGCCGTGATCCGCCGCGCCGACTACACGCCGCCGGCCTTCCTCATCGATACCGTCGCGCTCGAATTCGACCTCGCGCCGGCCCGCACGATCGTCAGGAATACGATGCGCGTGCGCCGCAACCCCGACGCCGCCCCGGCCCCGCACCTGGAGCTGATGGGCGAAGTGCTCGAATTCGTCGGCGCGCAGCTGAACGGCGCACCGTGCACCGCACGTGCGCACGAACACGGGCTGACCGTCGAGAACGTGCCCGACGCGTTCGAGTTGACGCTCGAAAGCGCGTGCGCGCCCGACCAGAATACGACGCTGTCCGGCCTGTATGTGTCGAGCGGCAACTTCTTCACGCAGTGCGAGGCCGAAGGTTTCCGCCGCATCACCTACTTCCTCGACCGCCCCGACGTGATGGCGTCGTACACGGTGACGCTGCGCGCGGACAAGGCCGACTACCCGGTGCTGCTATCGAACGGCAACCTCGTCGAGGCCGGCGACCTGCCCGACGGCCGCCACTTCGCGAAGTGGGAAGACCCGTTCAGGAAGCCGAGCTACCTGTTCGCGCTCGTCGCGGGCAAGCTCGTCGCGCTCGAGGACAAGGTCACGACCGGCTCCGGCAAAGAAAAACTGCTGCAGGTGTGGGTCGAGGCGCACGACCTCGACAAGACCCGCCACGCGATGGATTCGCTGATCCACTCGATCCGCTGGGATGAAAAGCGCTTTGGCCTCGAGCTCGATCTCGACCGCTTCATGATCGTCGCGGTCGGCGACTTCAACATGGGCGCGATGGAGAACAAAGGGCTCAACATCTTCAACACGAAGTACGTGCTGGCGAACCCGGAAACGGCGACCGACACCGATTTCGCGAACATCGAATCGGTGGTTGGCCACGAGTACTTCCACAACTGGACCGGCAACCGCGTGACCTGCCGCGACTGGTTCCAGCTGAGCCTGAAGGAAGGCCTGACGGTGTTCCGCGACCAGGAGTTCTCGGCCGACATGGCGGCCGGCGACGACACGAACGCGGCGGCCCGCGCGGTCAAGCGCATCGAGGACGTGCGCGTGCTGCGCCAGCTGCAGTTCGCCGAGGATGCAGGCCCGATGGCGCATCCGGTGCGCCCGGAGAGCTACGTCGAGATCAACAACTTCTACACGATGACCGTCTACGAGAAGGGCTCGGAAGTCGTGCGGATGTACCAGACGCTGTTCGGCCGCGACGGCTTCCGCGACGGGATGGACCTGTACTTCCAACGCCACGACGGCCATGCGGTCACCTGCGACGATTTCCGCCATGCGATGGCGGACGCGAACGGCCGTGACCTCGCACAGTTCGAGCGCTGGTACAGCCAGGCCGGCACGCCGCGCGTAACGGTGAAGACCGCGTACGACGCGGCCGCACGCCGTTACACGGTCACGCTCGCACAAGGCTATGGCGACGCGTCGCCCGCCGCGCGCGAAACGCAGACGGGCCCGCTGCTGATTCCGTTCGCGATCGGCCTGATCGGCCGCGACGGCTGCGACCTCCCGCTGCGTCTCGACGGCGAGGCTGTCGCCGCCGGCACGACGCGCGTGCTCGACTTCACCGACGCCGAGCAGACCTTCACGTTCGTCGATGTGCCGGAACAGCCGCTGCCGTCGCTGTTGCGCAACTTCTCCGCGCCGGTGATCGTCGAGTACGACTACAGCGACGACGATCTCGCATTCCTGCTCGCGCACGACAGCGATCCGTTCAACCGCTGGGAAGCGGGCCAGCGCCTCGCGACGCGTGCGCTGCTGACGCTTGCCGCGCGCGCCGCCAAGAACGAGCCGCTGACGCTCGGCGAGAATTTCATCGCCGCGTTCCGCCGCGTGCTGACCGACGGCGCGCTGTCGCCGGCGTTCCGCGAGCTTGCGCTGACGCTGCCGTCCGAAACCTATCTCGCCGACCAGATGGCCGAATCCGATCCGGCCGCCGTGCATCGCGCGCGCCAGTTCGTGCGCCGCGAGCTCGCGACCGCGCTGCGCGCCGACTGGCTCGCCGCGTACGACGGCCACCAGACGCCGGGCGTCTATGAGCCGACGCCGGAAGCGTCCGGCCGCCGTGCGCTGAAGAACCTCGCGCTCGCGTACCTCGCGGAACTCGAGGATCCGGCCGACGCGGTGCGGCTCGCGGGCGCGCAGTACGACGCGGCAAACAACATGACCGATCGCGCGGCTGCGCTCGGCGCACTGCTGTCGGCCGCCGCCGCGGGCGCGAACGAACCGGCTGACCAGGCGCTCGCCGATTTCTACCGGCGCTTCGAGAAGGAAGCGCTCGTGATCGACAAGTGGTTCGCGATGCAGGCCGCGCAACGCGGCACGCCCGCGCATCCGACGCTCGACAAGGTCCGCAAGCTGCTCGCGCATCCGGCGTTCAACCTGAAGAACCCGAACCGCGCGCGCTCGCTGATCTTCAGCTTCTGCGCGGCGAACCCCGCGCAGTTCCATGCGGCGGACGGCTCGGGCTATGCGTTCTGGGCCGAGCAGGTGCTCGCGCTCGACGCGATCAATCCGCAAGTCGCCGCGCGCCTCGCACGCTCGCTCGAACTGTGGCGCCGCTTCACGCCCGCGCTGCGCGACCGGATGAAGGCCGCGCTCGAACAGGTCGCGGCCGGCGCGAAGTCGCGCGACGTGCGCGAAATCGTCGAGAAGGCGCTCGCGTAACGCAGTCGTCCGCGCTTCATCCTTCGCCGCAAGCGACAAAGCCGGCGCCGCTCGATGCGGCGCCGTTTTTTTATCCCGCTCTTTTTATCCATGTAACCGGACGAAAAAAGGCCGTAGGACGGCAGGCACGGCGGGTAAAATTGCGGCAGTTCAAGGATCCTTTGGCCTTTCGGAGTCTGTCATGTCCATTGCCCGCCGCACCACGCTGTCCAAGTTCCTGATCGAACAGCAGCGTGAGACCAACAACCTCCCCGCCGACCTCCGCCTGCTGATCGAAGTCGTCGCCCGTGCATGCAAGGCGATCAGCTACAACGTGCAGAAAGGCGCGCTCGGCGAAGCGCTCGGCACCGCCGGCAGCGAAAACGTCCAGGGTGAAGTGCAGAAGAAGCTCGACATCCTGTCGAACGAGATCCTGCTCGACGCGAACGAATGGGGCGGCAACCTCGCCGCGATGGCGTCGGAAGAAATGGAAACGTTCTTCCCGATCCCGGCGAACTATCCGCGCGGCGAATACCTGCTGGTGTTCGATCCGCTCGACGGCTCGTCGAACATCGACGTGAACGTGTCGATCGGCACGATCTTCTCGGTGCTGCGCTGCCCGGACGGCAAGCAGGCCACCGAGGAATCGTTCCTGCAGCCCGGCACGGAGCAGGTCGCGGCCGGCTACGCGGTGTACGGCCCGCAGACGGTGTTCGTACTGACGACCGGCAACGGCGTGAACTGCTTCACGCTCGACCGCGAAGTCGGCTCGTGGGTGCTCACGCAAAGCAACATGCAGATCCCGGCCGACACGCGCGAATACGCGATCAACGCATCGAACGCGCGCCACTGGTACGACCCGGTCAAGCGCTACGTCGACGAACTGAACGCCGGCAAGGACGGCCCGCGCGGCGACAACTTCAACATGCGCTGGATCGCATCGATGGTCGCCGACGTGCACCGCATCCTGAACCGCGGCGGCATCTTCATGTACCCGGCCGACAAGCGCACGCCCGATCGTCCGGGCAAGCTGCGCCTGATGTACGAGGCGAACCCGATGTCGTTCATCGTCGAGCAGGCTGGCGGCGCCGCGACGACGGGCACGCAGCGCATCATGGAAGTGCAGCCGACCGGCCTGCACCAGCGCGTGCCGGTGTTCCTCGGTTCGAAGAACGAAGTCGAACGCGTGACGGGCTACCACGCAGAAAGCGAAAGCAACTGATTGCACTGCAACACTAGACGGCATCGCGAGACGCAAGTACAATCGCGCCTCGCGATGCAGCTCCACGGGGTCGCATCGCGGTGAAGTGAAAGCGGGGAATCCGCCGGATCGAGAAGTTTCGCGAAACAGCAGCAGCAAGCTGAAAAAATTTCGCAAAACCTCTTGCCAAGGTCTCAGATTTCACCATATAATTTCATTTCTCTGCTGCCGGTGTAGCTCAGTTGGTAGAGCAGCGCATTCGTAATGCGAAGGTCGTAGGTTCGACTCCTATCTCCGGCACCAAGATTCAAAGGGCTGACAAGCAATCGCTTGTCGGCCCTTTATCTTTTCCGGGTCCGAATATTCACCGCGCACGCTGCGGACCACAATCTCCACACCACCCCGCCCTTCACCGGGCATCATGCGCACCTGGCGTCTCGAGCGACCGAACCTCAGCGGACAGCCGGACGTATCCGACCGAACGCGTCGCGAACTTCGATCCGTCGTCGAATCCCGGTTCGACGGTGCTCATCCACAAACAGCCCGGCAACGTATCGCGCATCGATTACCCGTTGCGCGACGATGAGGATACCGAAGCGGCTGTGAAGCCGGAGAACGTGATGCCGCTTCGCATTGCGTGCTTTGCGTGCGTTGCGCGAGACGAAGTCGCACTCGGACGCACGTGACGTGCGACCGGCTTGCCACCTGACACTGGTCTCGCCAAATAGATAGTAGTACGACGCATTATGCGCGACGACAGTCGGCTCACAGCATGCATCGGCTCGCCGCCCATCCTTACATACTCATTTCGGCGCGCAGCGCACACACGCACGCACGCGTCGGCGTGGGCAGACAATTTCCTTGGATATTCCCGTTCCGGGTGCATAACATTACTTAACGATTCCGACCCGTCTATCGCGCTACATTGCGGGGGCGACGACCGGTCGACTCAATTCATCAACAGGAGAGAACCAACATGACTCATGGCTTGATAATGTGGCTGATCATCGGCGCGATCGCCGGCTGGCTTGCTGGCGTGCTCGTCAAGGGCGGCGGCTTCGGGCTCATCGTCGACATCATCGTCGGGATCGTCGGTGCAATCATCGGCGGCTGGCTCGCGGGGCTGCTCGGCATCCACATCGGCAGCGGCTTCATTGGTTCGGTGATCACTGCCGTGATCGGCGCGGTGATCCTGCTGTTCGTGATCCGTCTGTTCAAACGAGCGACCTGACGTTCGTCCAGGCGCGCGGCACGGCCGCCGCGCGCCGGCACTTCAACGACGCCGGCTGCCGCGCAGCCACCCGTCGAGCACATCCGTCGTCAGCAGCCCGCTGCGTGCGTCGCGCCCGCCATCGCGTCCGACCCACAGCGTGCGCGGCATTTCCCCTCGCCATCCCGCATCGAGCGCCGCGCGCAAACGCTCCGGCATCGCATCGGCATTCGCATACTGCGCGACCTGCGGCGGCAGGTTCATCTGCGCGAGCGCCTGCTCGATCGCCGCACTGTTCTCGTCATACGCATCCATCGCGATCATCGCGACCTGCACGTCCGGATGACGGCGCTGCCATGCGACGAGATGCGCGGCGTTCTCGCGACAGTAGCCGCAGTCGAGCGACCAGATCTCGATTGCGAGCGGCCGCTCACGCGCGGTGTCGAACAGCCGCGCGACGTCAGCCGCGCGCAGTGGCTGCAACGCGCCAGCCGATACAGACACGCACCAGAGCGCGATGCTCGCCAGCAGAATCAGCCGCTTCATTGCCCGCCCTCCACCGCGATCAGCCGATAACCATCGTTGCCGGTGCGCCACGACAGGTAGATGCGTCCCGCGTCGTCGAGCAGTTGCGGGTTGTCGCTCGCGCCCGACGTCGACGCGATCTCGCGCGGCGCCGACCAGTTCGCGCCGCGATCGTCCGAGCGGCGCAGCTTGATCCGCATCGTGTCGCCGTCGAAGGCCTTCCACGCGAGCCACACGACATCGCCGCGCGCGACGAGCGCGGCATGCGACGCCTGCTCGCCGGGCGCCGCCGGATTCGCGCCGAAGGCCCACGCGGCGGCGAGCGGCTCGCCGTTTGCGCCGATCCGCGAATAGAACACGTCCGCGCGGCCGTCGACGACGCCGAACCACGCGAGGTGGCGCGTGCCGTCGGACGTGATCGCGAGCGCCGGGCCGTGATCGGGGCACGCCTCGACGTGCCAGTTCGAAAACGTCGCGCGCAGCGGCGTGACCGGCGTGTCGGCCGACGCGGGCAGCACCGCGAGCGCGTGATCGCGGATCTGTCCGGGGAACACGTTGCGCCACGCAGCCTCGACGCGCCCGGCCGGGTCGACCGTCATCGCGATCCGGCAGCACTCGCACGTGTGATCGGTCACCTTGCGTTCCGGCTCGAACGACGCGCCGCCGTCGCGCGACACTGCGTAGTAGACCGCCGCGCCGTCGTAGGCCTGCCCCGCCGCCTTCGCCGCGCTCAGGTCGCGCTTGTCGATCCACGCGAGATAGATCCGGCCCGCCGGATCCACCGCCATCATGTCGAAGCGGTGCGTAATCATCTGCCGGTCGCGATGCACGGTGATCGGCACGCTCCACGTCGCACCGCCATCCAGCGAGCGGGAAAAGCGCACCATCCCCGTATAGGGCGCATCGAGCGGCATCGACCACGACACATAGATCGCGCGGCCGTCCGGACTCGTCGCCACTTTCGGGCGGTTCTCCGCGCTGGTGTAGATCGGCTCGGGCATCGCGTTGACGGTGACCGGCGCCGACAGCGTGCGGCCCGCGTCGTCCGAGTGCGCGACGACGACGTGCTCCCCTTCGACCCACGCGACCCACAGCCGATGCCGCGCGTCGAACGCGGCCCCTGTCGCGCGCGGCTGCTTTTGCGGCGCGCTCGCGGCCGGCATTCCCGTATGCGCGGCATGCGGATCGGCGGGTTGCGCCATATCATGCGCACCGGCGGCCGACACGGCCGCGAGCCACAGAGCGCATCCAGCCGCGAAAGATTTCACAGCGACCATTTCAATTCTCCAAAGAACGTGCGGCCCGGATACGGGTGGAACACGTAGTAGCGGCGGTCCGTCAGGTTGTCGATGCCGACCGACGCGACCCAGTGCCGGTCGAAGCGGTAGCGCGCCTTCAGGTCGACGACCGTATACGAGCTGGTGCCGCCGTAGACGTCCGGATTCACGTCGCTGTTGTCGAGCGCGTTGAACTGGCGTCCCGAATAGCGGACGCCGACGCTCGCGAGCCAGTGCTCGTCGAACCGGTACGACGCGAGCAGGTTCGCGCGCATCCGCGGGATGCGCGGAAAGCGCGAGCCGACGTACGCGGGGTTCGCCGCGTCAGCGAGGATCTGCGCGTTGCTCGCCGTCACGTTCGCATCGACGTCGAGCCCCTTCAGCCCGACGTTCTGCCCGCTGAACGCGAGCTCGACGCCACGCACGCGAACGCGGTCGACGTTCGAGATGTTCGTGATCGTCGACGCACCGGACACCGTCGTCTGGCTGTAGATCGAATCGCGCAGGTCGCTCTGGAACACGCTCGCACGCACGACGCCGACCCCGACGTCGCGCTCGGCCGTGAAGTCCCAGTCGATCGCCTTTTCGGGTTTCAGGCCCGGGTTGTTGTTGACGATCGCGTTGTTCGAGATCGTGCCCTGGAACAGTTCGCCGACCGTCGGGAAGCGCGTGCCGGTCGCGAACGACAGGCGGAAGCGCCAGACGTCCGTCGCATCCCACTGCAGCGCGACCTTCGGCGACAGCGCGTTCGCGCCGCGATCCGCATAGCCGAGCGTGCCGTTCGCGTTGCCGAGCGTGCCGCCGTACGCATCCCAGCGCTCGTAGCGCAGGCCGAGCGTCGCGAGCCAGCCCGGCGCGAAGCGCCACGCGTCCTGCGCGAACAGCGCCTGCGTGCGCGTGTCGCCGCGGTAGACGCTCGCGAGCGACGTCGTCGGCCCGGCCAGCCAGTCGGCCGTGTTGTACGTGACGTTGCGCAGGAAGTAGTTGTCGTAGTGGTAGCCGAACGTGAACGTGTGCCCCTTCACGTCGGGCGCCTCCGCCTTCAGGTCGAGCGTGCGCCAGCCGGTGCCGTCGCCCTGGAACAGCGTGCCCGCGCCGCCCTGCGCGGTCGACGCCGCGCGCTGCACGTCGCGCGACACGTCGTACGCGGACACGACGCCCGACAGCCGCCAGCCGGAATCGAGCCGCGCGTTCAGTCCGAGCGCGTACAGCCAGTTCTCCTGGTCGCCGCGCTGCGGCGCGAACGCATTCGGCGCGACCGTCATGTTCTGCCCGCCGATCGACACGTTGCCGCCGTACACGGGATTACCCGCCGCGTCGCGCAGGAACGTCTCGCCGTGCTGCCGGTAATGGTTCTCCCAGTGGCCGAGCGTGAGTGTTGCGTCGACGTGGTCCGTGAACGCGTACCCCATCCGCACGGTCTCGTTGATCTGCTCGGTGCGTTCGAGCGACTGCGCGCCAACGATCGTGCGCGGCTTGCCGTTCGGCCCGATGTCGGTCGCCGCGCCCGTCACCGGCACCGCGGCGCCGAGCTTCGGGTTGTATGCCGCAGTCGGGCTCGCGTACTGCATCGGCTGCCCGTTGTTCTCGAGCCGGTCGAGCGACAGCGCGAACCAGAAGCGGCCGACACGGTTCGCGATCCGCGCGGTCTGGTGGTTGCCGCCGAAGCTGTCGGCGAACCCGTAGCCGTCGTGATAACGCTGCGTGAAGAACTGCGTCGACAGCGACGCTTCGAGCTTGTCGGGCCGGCGCGTCGTGAGCAGCACGGTCGAGCCGATCGCGTTGCCGGGATACAGCGCGGAAAACGGGCCGTACAGCACGTCGACCCGCGCGATGTCGTCCGGCGGAATCAGCGACCAGCGCGGCGGATACGCGTAGCTCGAGCCGAGCAGGTTCGACAGCAGCAGGCCGTCGGCGTAGACGAGCCCGCGCGCGCTCTGCAGCTCGTTGAAGTCGCGGCCCGCGAACACCGCGTTGCGGTCGCCGATGTAGCGCTTGCGCACCATCAGGTTCGGCGCGTACTTCAGCGCGTCCTCGGTGTTGACGTTGGTGTGCGCGTCGATGCGCTCGCGCGTGATCGACTCGACGACGGCCGGCGTGTCGGGATCGACCGGCTGCCGTTGCGCGGTCACGCTGACGGCGCTCAGCATATCGCCGGCCGCGGCCGGCCCGGCCGTCGTGACGGCAGGCGCCGCGGCGGATGGGCGACGCGCGTCCGTGGCGGGTTCACGTGCGGGATCGACGCGCGTGGCGTCCGGTTGCGCCGCGTACGCGGCAGGCCAAGCGAATGCGGTCGCGCAGGCAAGCGCGAGCGGGCCGCGCGACGATCGCGCGGCAACGGTGAACGACATGGATGATTTCCTGAAAACGTGATCGAACACCGCCCGCTGCCGGTCGGCGCGACGCGCCGACACGGGCGCGCCGCGCGCAGCCTGCCACGCGGGCGGATGCGCGCCGTCAGGCGCGCGCGAAATCAGATCGAGACGGTTTCAGGTGGGGCGCGCGGCTGGGCAAGGCGAATGCCGTTGCGCACAAAGACAGGAACGGACGGTGCCGGCGTGCGGATTGCGAAGGTCCGCACGAAGCCCGGCATCGCAGGCAGGCTCGCGCCGAGCGCGACGTTCGCCGCGAAGCCGGGACAGTACACGCAGTGCGGCACGCCCGAGTGATCGAACGACGAATTGTCGTGATCGTCGGCGGCCTGCGTGAGCACGACGTGACGTGCGCCCGCGGCACTGCACAACTCGAGCGTGAGCTCTCCGGAGCCGCTCGACGCAACACGCGCATAGCCGATGACGGGCGACAGTACGTTCAGTACCAGCGCCAGCCAGACGAGGCCGATCCATCGCGTCGTTCGTTTCATCGGGGTCCAGGAAAAAGTGCGCGCAAGTATAACAAGGGCCGGGATTGTTGCCGATTCTGCAGACAGTAATGATCGGGATCACATTGCGCGCCGGAACGCATGTGCCGTTAATACAACAGAGACAAAATCTAACGATTCGTTTCTGGCATAAATTCGAGCGCGAGGCTGATAATTATTGGACCTGCTGGAGAAACGATCATGGACGAAAAGCCGCTTCGCATGCCGCCCCCGGACCAAGTGATGAGCCCGGATCCGGAACCCGTTGGCGTGGAATTCCTCGCCGAGTTGCCCGACCACGTGCGGGCGTTCTTCGACGAACAGCACAAGCTGTATTCGCCGAAGTGAACGGGCATTCCGCTCAGTAACCGCCGCGTGTCGACGCTCGAAACCGTGCGGTACATCATCGCTGCGCATTTGCCGCAGTTCGCCTCGCACCCGGGTCGCAATGGCCTGACGGTGCCGGATCGGCTCGTCCGCTGATTCTCCTGTCGCGTCGCCACGCCGCGCGACTGTCTTCGTCTATTCTTCTGTTTTTCCACTTTCGGCCCGTCCGGCTCCCGATCGTCCCGATGAAGCATTCCATTCGCGCCGGCCTTGCGGCGGTAGCGCTCGGCATCGCCCTCTTCTCCGCACCGCTGGTCGTCCATGCCGATGGCGACGATACGGCCCTGACCAACCTCGTCGCGCTCGCTTCGCAGCGGCTCGCGCTCGCCGAACCGGTGGCGCGCTGGAAATGGGCGAATCACAAGCCGATCGAGGATCCTGCGCGCGAAGCGGAACTGCTCGCTTCGGTCGAGCAGCGTGCGGCGCGGGCCGGCGTCGATCCGGCATTCGCGCGGACCTTCTTCGAGGACCAGATCGCGGCAAGCAAGGACGTGCAGAACGCGCTGTTTGCTGCGTGGCGCGCGACCCGACCACCGGAAGGCGCGCCGCCCGATCTCGCGACGAGCACTCGCCCGAAGCTCGACCGGCTGACGCAGGCGATGCTCACGGGGCTTGCACAGGTCGAACCGCTGCGCGCGGCTCCCGACTGCCAGGCGCGGCTCGCGCGCAGCATCGCGAACTGGAAATCGTTGACGCGCTATGACGCAGGCCAGGCGCAGGCGCTCGGCACCGCGTTGTCGCATGTGTGCGCGGCAGGCGGCGCGAGCGCGATCGGCTGACGCTGACTCGCACCGGTCAGCCGGTAGCCGGTGAGCCAGTCAGCCCGCAGGCGCGAGCACCGCGAGCGGGATCAGTTGCAGCCCGCGCGACAGGTGCGTCTGCAGCAGACGATAGGTGAACGGCTCGAACTCGCCCGCCGATTCACCTGCCGATTCACCTGCCGATTCACCTGCCGCTTCGCCGGCGGCGAGCCGCGCGGCCGCCTCGAGCGACTCCGCCACGCCGAGATAGCGCCAGCCGTCGATCACATGGAACAGCGCCCGCTCGCCGTGCGCTTCGAACGCCACCGCGCCGTCGAACGGCCACGGTGCCTGCGCGCCGGCGCGCGCCGCGTCCGCCGCCGGACGACGATTGAATGCAGGCCGCAAGCGCGCAATCCACTGCGCTTCGGTGAGCATCGAGCCAAGTTCGTTGCCGGTCTCCCGCCATTCGATGCGCCGCACCTGCTGTGCGAGGCGCATTTCCTTCGACGAACGCCGCTCGCCGGTCAGCAGCGAGCGCAACCGTTGCCGCACGCGTACGCTGCGCCCGACATACAGCGGCGCATCGTCCTCACCGAACAGCGCATAGGCACCGCATCCCGCCGGCGCGGTGTCGAGCCACGCTTCAGTGATCCCGCCGGCGAGGCGGAAATACCGCGTCGTGCGCGCGATCTGGTCGCGCAAGCGCTCGAGCGGCACGATGTCATGCAACAAGCGCCAGAACTGCCAGAGCAGGTCGGCGTCCGCGAGCGCGCGATGCCGTGCGGACGGCACGAGGCCATGCCGCTCGACCAGCGCGTCGAGCCCGTGACGCGACTCGCGCGGGAACAGCGCGCGCGACAGCCGCACGGTGCACAACACATCGGGATTGAATGCGAAACCCGCGCGCTCGAATTCGGCGCGCAGGAAGCCACGGTCGAAGCTCGCGTTGTGCGCGACGAACAGCTTGCCGTCGAGCCGCTCGAACAATGCGGGCGCAAGCGATGCAAACGACGGGGCATCGCGCACCATCGCATCGGAGATGCCCGTCAGCTGCTGAATGAATGGCGGAATCGGCTGACCGGGATTGACGAGCGACGTCCACGTCGACACGCCATGCGGGCCGATCTCGACGACACCGATTTCAGTGATGCGATGCTCGGCGGACGAACCGCCAGTGGTCTCGAGGTCGACGAAAACGAGCGGAAGGTCGCGGGCGGGATCAGGCAGGCGGGAATCGGACATGAAAGGACTGGGAAACGGCGCTTCCGTGAGTATGCACCGGCATGCGCGTCGACGGCCAGCACGAACCGATCGCAGAATGATCTGCCGCTCAAAGCAAAAAACCCCCGCATCGCGGGGGCTCGGACGTGATCGGCAACGGAGCGCGCGTCAGACCGCCTGGATATTTGCCGCCTGCTTCCCTTTCGGCCCGATTTTCACATCGAACGAAACCCGCTGATTTTCCTTCAGCGTCTTGAAGCCGTCCATCTTGATTTCGGAAAAGTGCGCAAACAGATCTTCGCCGCCATTGTCCGACGTAATGAAACCGAAACCTTTAGCATCGTTAAACCATTTCACGATACCGGTATCCATACCTTCGCTCCCCACTCGATTTGATCAAAAAAGCTACTTGTTATAGCCGTTTCCCGAAATCCCGAAGCATCGCGCCAAAGCATGCCAGTGGCGCACCGCCCGAGGACGGAGTGCTGACTTTATAAATTGGACAATCCGAGTGCGTCAAGAAGATTTTTGGTGAATGTTTTATCAAAAAATCGCCAATGTCACTGGAATCGGTCCCCGATCCTTTTCAATTAATCGATTTCCGCCAAAAACCTGTCATTGTTACCGGGGTCGCCTCCGAAATAATCCGGCCCGCGAAAAACCTACCGGAAACGCATCACACCGAAAAAATCCTCAGTATTTTTCCGAGTTGCGGAATTCGCATGCCATTGCGATCCTGAGTCGACACGCACGGTGAGGGAGAGAGCCATGTGGCTGGACGGTATCAAGCGCTTCGCGAGCCGGCTCGGGCGCGTGCACCGCAAGTCCCGCGCGCTTGCCGACGCTGCCCGCGAAACACCCTGCGACGCCGAATTCGACACGACCTGGCATGGCGACCACTGGCAGAACCTGCTGTCGTCGCCACTCGACGCGCGCCATTACGTGATGGAAGACTGGTCGAGCGCGCCGCCGCCCGCCGAGACCAAGGAAGCGCTGCCGCCGGCCAAGCGCCGGCGCCGCTGGTACGAGCAATAGGAAGCGAAAACGCGGCGCAAAAAAAAAAGCGCGACTGGAAGGTCGCGCCGACAAAGGTTTGGAGATCTTTTCCGTCAACGAAAAAGTCTGCTTCGGAAAGCAGAGACTGCAGTATAGCGACATAACATCCTTTCATTATCCATGCTCCACACAAACCTCTATTGCCGCCGTGGCAATAATCGCGTTAGTGCCTCCGGAGTCAGCCGATAACCGCCTGTCGCGATCGCGCAACGTCCGTCGCGCGTGCCACATCGCCCAAGTGCTCGGTGCATCGCCGGAAGTCCTTGACCGACAGGGCTTCCCGGCCGCCCGACTATCATTGCGGCAGCCAAAATGGACTATTGTTGAAATTGGCTTTCTTGCCGCTCCGAGCCGCTCCCTACACTGCAGATGAATCCCGAGGAAACGCGGGCGTCCGCCCGCCCGGCGTCAGCGCAATCACCGCACGCACTCGCCGGTGCCAGCAGCAGGTTCGATAGCCATCATCCTGTTTGGAGACAGATCAATGAAACGGACACTGATCGTCGCGGCATTGTCGGGCGTGTTCGCAACCGCCGCGCATGCACAGAGCAGCGTCACGCTGTACGGGCTGATCGACGCCGGCATCACCTACACGAACAACCAGGGTGGCCACAGCGCGTGGCAGGAAACGAGCGGCTCGGTCAACGGTAGCCGTTGGGGCCTGCGCGGCGCCGAGGATCTCGGCGGCGGCCTGAAAGCAATCTTCGTCCTCGAAAACGGCTTCGGCATCAACAACGGCACGCTGAAGCAGAACGGCCGGGAATTCGGCCGCCAGGCCTTCGTCGGCCTCGCCCACGATACCTACGGTTCGCTCACGCTCGGCCGCCAGTACGACAGCGTCGTCGACTATCTCGGCCCGCTGTCGCTGACCGGCACGCAGTTCGGCGGCACCCAGTTCGCGCACCCGTTCGACAACGACAACCTGAACAACTCGTTCCGGATCAACAACTCGGTCAAGTACCAGAGCGCGGATTACAGCGGCCTGAAATTCGGTGCGCTGTACGGCTTCTCGAACTCGACGGCCTTCTCGAACAACCGCGCGTACAGCGTCGGCGCGTCGTACAGCTACATGGGCTTCAACTTTGCGGCCGCGTACCTGCAGCTGAACAACAACGTGAACGCGCTGTCGCAGGCGGTTGCCGATCCCGGCGCGGTCACGGGCGACTGGACCTTCGCGGCCAGCCGTCAGCGCACATGGGGCGCCGCCCTGAACTACACGTTCGGGCCCGCGACGGCCGGCTTCGTGTTCACGCAGACGCGCCTGACCGACAGCCGCGCGATCAGTGCCGCGGCGTCAGGCGTGACGGGCGGCATTACGGGCCTGTCGGGCAGCACCCGCTTCAACAACTACGAACTCAACGGCCGCTACGCGCTGACGCCGGCGCTGTCGCTCGCCGGGTCGTATACGTACACCGACGGCCGCATCGTCGGCCAGACGCCGAGCTGGCACCAGTTCAACCTGCAGGCCGACTATTCGCTGTCGAAGCGCACCGACGTGTACTTGCAGGGCGAATTCCAGAAGGTCAACGCGGACGGTCTGAACGTGAACGCGAACATCAACGGCCTCGGCACCGCGTCGTCGACCAACAAGCAGCTCGCGGTGACGGCAGGCCTGCGCCATCGCTTCTGAACCTTGCGCGCTCGCGCCTGCAATACGACGAAGCGCCCCGCATGGGGCGCTTTTTGATTGCGCGCTCAGGCCTTGCCGGGCTCCGGATAGTGGACGTCGAGCACGTCGATCGGCTGCGGGCCGACGGGCGTCATCAGCGTGACGGTATCGCCGATCTTCGCCTTCAGCAGCGCGCGCGCCACCGGCGAGATCCAGCTCACATGGCCGATGTCGAGATCGACCTCGTCGATGCCGACGATCGTGATCGTATGCTCGTCGCCGTCCGGCGTCGCATAGTCGACCGTCGCGCCAAAGAACACCTGATCGGTGTTCTCCTGCCGGCTCGCGTCGACCACCTCGGCAATATCGAGCCGTTTGGTCAGGAAGCGGATGCGGCGGTCGATCTCGCGCAGCCGCCGCTTGCCGTAGATGTAGTCGCCGTTTTCGGAACGGTCGCCGTTCGACGCGGCCCACGACACGAGTCGCACGACCTCGGGACGCTCGACGTCGATCAGGCTCAGCAGCTCGTCCCTGAGCCGCTTGTGCCCCGCCGGCGTGATGTAGTTCTTCGAACCGGCCGGAATCGCGGCCTGGGCCTGCTCGAGATCGTCGTCGTCGCCGTCCGACTCTTTGACAAACGCCTTGTTCATGATGCACATTCAAACATGGATTACGGATGCTTCAAGGGTACACGATGGACCGCCCCGACAACGGCGGACCGTGTTTTTTGCGAATAAGTCTTCCCTTTTTTCACAACCTTGCTATAATCCCTCTTCTGCGTGCGGCTGTAGCTCAGTTGGATAGAGTACTTGGCTACGAACCAAGGGGTCGTGGGTTCGAATCCTGCCAGCCGCGCCACTTTTTTTGAGGGCCTTCCGAACCGAAGGCCCTTTCAGTTCGATGTAGTACCGTTTTGCGTGCGGCTGTAGCTCAGTTGGATAGAGTACTTGGCTACGAACCAAGGGGTCGTGGGTTCGAATCCTGCCAGCCGCGCCAATTTTTGAGGGCCTTCCCACCGAAGAAGGTCCTGTCAGTTTGAAGCAGTACCGTTTTGCGTGCGGCTGTAGCTCAGTTGGATAGAGTACTTGGCTACGAACCAAGGGGTCGTGGGTTCGAATCCTGCCAGCCGCACCACTTCTAAAGGGCCTTCCTCCGGGAAGGCCCTTTTTCTTTGCGTCCGTCCCGTTTGCGCGCTTCCTTTTGCACCCTCCCCGTTTGCACCCTCGCCGCTCGATCTCGGCACGCTTGCGCGCGCGGCACAAGCACCAACGAAAGCACCAACGAAAACGGCGGCCCTTGGCCGCCGTCACATCGATCGAAGGACACGAGCGTCAGTAATCCTGCCGCTCGCGCTCGATGCGCATCCCGCCGTCGTGACGTGCATGCGTGCCGTCGTCGGTCGAACGTTCGCGCATGATCCGCATCACATCCGGATTGGTCCGCACGCGCCGCATCACGTTCGCCAGATGGACGCGGTCGCTGACCTGGATCACGAAGCGCAGCACCGTCGATTCGTGTGTGAGATCTTCGTCCATCGCGATGTGGACGATGTTCGCGTCGGCCGACGTGATGTCCGCCGCCACCCGCGCGAAGATCCCCTTCGTATTCTTCACGAGCGCCTTCACCGCGACATCGAACAGCCGGCCCGGCTGAGGCGCCCACTCGACGTCGATCCAGCGGCCCGGATCGCGACGGTGGATGCGCTGCGCGACGCGACAATCGGTCGTATGAATCGCCATCCCGAGCCCGATACCGATGTAGCCCATGATCGCGTCGCCCGGAATCGGCCGGCAGCATGCGGACAACTGCACCGACATCCCTTCGGTGCCCGTGATCACGACCGGCGGCGCATGATGCGCGGCATGGCGCTCGGCCTTCGGCAGGTCGTCGTCCGCGTCGCGGCCGCTCATCAGCACCTCGATGCGCTTCGCCATCACCGCCGCAACGCGGCGGCCGAGGCCGATGTCCGCGAAGATTTCCTGGCGGCTCTTGTTGCCCGTCCACTGCACGAGCTTTTCCCATACTTCCGGCGTGACGTCGGCGAGTGCGAGCCCGTAACCCTTCAGGCTCTGATCGACGAGCCGCTCGCCGAGCTGCACCGATTCGTTCAGGCGCATCGTCTTCAGGTAGTGACGGATCGCCGAGCGCGCCTTGCCGGTGCGTACAAAACCGAGCCACGCAGGGTTCGGCTTCGAATACGGCGCCGTGATCACTTCGACGATGTCGCCGCTCTTCAGCTCGGTGCGCAACGGCAGCAGCTCGTTGTTGATCTTCACGGCGACGCACTGGTTGCCGAGATCGCTGTGGATCGAATACGCGAAGTCGAGCGCGGTCGCGCCGCGCGGCAGCGCCATGATCTTCGACTTCGGCGTAAATACGTAGACCGCATCCGGGAACAGGTCGATCTTCACGTGCTCGAGGAATTCGCTCGAGTCACCGGCTTCGCTCTGGATATCGAGCAGCGACTTCAGCCACTGGTGCGCGCGCTTCTGCACGTCGCTGAGATCCGCGCTGCCGTTCTTGTACAGCCAGTGCGCGGCGACGCCCGCCTCGGCGATCTCGTGCATCTTGCGCGTACGCACCTGGAACTCGATCGGCGCGCCGAACGGGCCGACGAGCGTCGTGTGCAGCGACTGATAGCCGTTGATCTTCGGGATCGCGATGTAGTCCTTGAACTTGCCGGGCACCGGCTTGTACAGCGCATGCAGCGCGCCGATGCACGTGTAGCAGTCGAGCGGATTCTCGACGACGACGCGAAAGCCGTACACGTCGAGCACCTGCGAGAACGACAGCTGCTTGTCGCGCATCTTCCGGTAGACGCTGTAGATGGTCTTTTCGCGGCCGGTGATCTCGGCTTCGATCTTCGCGTCGACCATCGCGCGCTGCGCGGCTTCGAGGATCTTGCTGATCACCTCGCGGCGATTGCCGCGCGCGGCCTTCACGGCCTTCTCGAGCGTCGCGTAGCGATGCGGGTTGAAGTTCGCGAAGCTCATGTCCTGCAGCTCGCGATACGTATTGTTCAGACCCAGGCGGTGCGCGATCGGCGCATAGATGTCGAGCGTCTCGCGTGCGACGCGGCGGCGCTTTTCCATCGGCACCGCGCCGAGCGTGCGCATGTTGTGCAGGCGATCGGCGAGCTTCACGAGGATGACCCGCACGTCGCGTGCCATCGCGAGCAGCATCTTGCGGAAATTTTCCGCCTGCGCTTCCTCGCGACTGCGGAATTCCATCTTGTCGAGCTTGGACAGGCCGTCGACCAGTTCCGCGACCTTCGGCCCGAACCGCTCGGCCAGCTCGCTCTTGGTCACGCCCTGGTCCTCCATCACGTCGTGCAGCAGCGCGGCCATCACGGCCTGTGCGTCGAGCTTCCAGCCGGCGCAGATTTCCGCGACGGCGACGGGATGGGTGATATAGGGTTCGCCGCTCTGGCGATATTGACCGAGGTGGGCTTCGTCGCTGAAGTGGAACGCCGCCTTGACCTCTTTGATCTCCTCCGGAGCGAGATACTCGGCGAGCGTGCCGGTCAGTTTCGCGATCGAAACGACGCCGTGCTTGCGCGGTTGCTCCGGAGTGGCGGTCGGCCCGAACAGATGCCGGAACGACTGTTCGAGGACCGCGTTGATGTACTGGCGCGCAGGCGATTGTGCCGTGGCTTCGGTGGTCGGATCCGCGGAGGCGGACGATGGGGTGGTGCTCATATTCGCCTCCTCGGTCAGCAATCGTTGCGCGCGTGGACTACATGGCTGGAGTGATGCGGTGCGGTTAGACCGGCACCTTCTTCAGCATCTCGACACCGACCTGGCCGGCCGCGATCTCGCGCAGCGCAACGACGGTCGGCTTGTCGCGGCTTTCGATCTTCGGCGTATGGCCTTGCGCGAGCTGCCGCGCGCGATAGGTGGCGGCGAGCGCCAGTTCGAAGCGGTTCGGGATCTGCTTCAGGCAGTCTTCGACGGTAATGCGAGCCATGGTGGGTAATTCCTTCTGAATATAGTGCTTATTCTACCTTATGTCCCTCGTGCCTCGCGTCATTCCGCGTGCGGCAGGTGGATGCCGAGCTCGATGAACAGCTCCGCATGTCGCGCGTACTGCGAAGCAAAGCGCAGGCGCGTCGCGGCGACGATGCATTCCAGCTCGGCGAGCGCGCGATCGAAGTTCTCGTTGATCACGACGTACTCCGCTTCCGATGCGTGCGCGATCTCGCTGCCGGCTGCGAGCAAACGACGCGTGATCACGTTCGGCTCGTCCTGGCCGCGCTTCTTCAGGCGCTCCTCGAGCGCGTCGAGCGACGGCGGCAGGATGAAGATGCCGACCGCGTTGTGGAACTGCTTCTTGACCTGCAGCGCGCCCTGCCAGTCGATCTCGAGCAGCACGTCGTGACCGTTCTTCATCTGCTCTTCGATCCAGACGCGCGACGTGCCGTAATAGTTGCCGTGCACTTCCGCGCTCTCGAGGAATTCGTGCGCCGCGTGGCGCGTGCGGAAATCGTCGACCGTCGTGAAGTGGTAGTGCTGGCCGTCCTGCTCGCCCGGCCGCGGCTTGCGCGTCGTGTACGAGATCGACAGGCAGATCTCGCTGTCCTTCGACAGCAGCGCGTTCACGAGCGTGGACTTGCCGGCGCCCGACGGCGCGACGACCATGAACAGATTGCCCGGATAGACGCCGCCGTGCAGCGAATGCGCGGCGTGGCCGTCGTGGATGGGTTGGGTCATGTTGCGTTACTCCAGGTTTTGCACTTGCTCGCGCATCTGCTCGATCAGCAGCTTGAGCGCCATCGACGCGTCGGCCAGTTCCTTGGCCGCTGCTTTCGAGCCGAGCGTGTTCGCTTCGCGATTCAGTTCCTGCATCATGAAGTCGAGACGCTTGCCGACGCGGCCGCCCTTCTCGATCACATGACGCGTTTCGTTCAGGTGCGCGGTGAGCCGCGACAGCTCCTCCGCGATATCGATCCGGATCCCGTACATCGTCACTTCCTGACGGATGCGCTCCGCGGCTTCCTCGCGCGACACGATCGGCGCGCTGCCTTCCGGCGCCGCGATGCCGAGCGCTTCCTGCAGCCGCTCGACGATCTTCTGCTGGTGCTTCGCGATCAGCTCCGGCACGAGCGGCGTGATGCGCGCGACGATCGCCTCCATCTCGGCGACGTTCGACAGCAGCATCGTCGCAAGCTGCGCGCCTTCGCGCGAACGCACGACGACCAGCTCGTTGATCGCTTCCTTGCCGCACGCGAGCACCGCGTCGCGGATCGCGTCGGCCGACACGCCGCTTTCGGCGATCACGCCGGGCCAGCGCAGGATTTCGCCCGCACGCAGGCGGCCAACGCCCGGGAACGACTCGAGCACCGTGCGCTCGAGGTCCGCAAGCTGGCCGAGCGCCGCCTGGTTCAGCGCGCCCGCGCCGATGCTCTGCTCGCCACGCTGCAGGTTGATGCGCACATCCACCTTGCCGCGCGACAGCTTGTTCATCAGCATTTCGCGCAGCGCGGGTTCACATGCGCGCACATCGTCGGGCATGCGGAAATTCAGGTCGAGGAAACGCGAGTTCACGGTACGCAGTTCGACCGACACGCTGGTGCCGCCGTTGCCCGTCGCCGCTGCGAGTTCGCGCGTCGCGCTCGCGTAGCCCGTCATGCTGTAGATCATGGTTCGTCTCGCCGTCTGGATGCCCTTGCGGGCCGGGAATCAATCGAGGCGCCCGGCGCATCCGAAGCGCGGGGCGGGAAACGCGCATTATCCCATTTTTGGCGCCGACCCCGCCGGGCACGCGGGCCGTTCGGCGCTAAAATCGGGGTTTCCTCTCCCACATTCTTTCTCGCCCATGACGCAATCCTTTTCCCGTCCGAGCGGCCGCAGCGCCGACGCACTGCGCAAGGTCGCCATCACGCGCCACTACACGAAGCATGCGGAAGGCTCCGTGCTGGTCGAGTTCGGCGACACCAAGGTGATCTGCACGGCGAGCGTCGCCGAGCGCGTGCCGGAGTTCCTGCGCGATCGCGGGCAAGGCTGGCTGACGGCCGAATACGGGATGCTGCCGCGCGCAACGCACACGCGCAGCGATCGCGAAGCCGCGCGCGGCAAGCAGACGGGCCGCACGCAGGAAATTCAGCGCCTGATCGGCCGCGCGCTGCGCGCGGTGTTCGACCTCGAGGCGCTCGGCCCACGCACGATCCATATCGACTGCGACGTGATCCAGGCCGACGGCGGCACGCGCACCGCGAGCATCACGGGCGCATTCGTCGCCGCGCATGACGCGGTGTCGAAGCTGATCGCCGCCGGCAAGCTCGCGCGTTCGCCGATCACCGACTACGTGGCCGCGATCTCGGTCGGCGTGTTCGAAGGCACCCCCGTGCTCGACCTCGATTACGCGGAGGATTCGCGCTGCGATACCGACATGAACGTCGTGATGACGGGCGCAGGTGGCTTCGTCGAAGTCCAGGGTACCGCCGAGGGCGTGCCGTTCTCGCGCGACGAGATGAACGCGCTGCTCGACCTCGCGCAGAGCGGGATCGGTGCGCTCGTGCAGATGCAGAAGGACGCGCTGGGTACAAGCCATGCCTGACGATCGCTCCACGCCGCCGCTGTCGCGCATCGTGCTCGCGTCGAACAACGCGGGCAAGCTGCGCGAATTCACGGCGATGTTCTCGACCGTCGGCATCGACGTGATTCCGCAAGGCGACCTCGCGGTGCCGGAAGCGGACGAACCGTTCCGCACGTTCATCGAGAATGCGCTGACGAAAGCGCGCCACGCAGCGCAGCTCACCGGGCTGCCGGCAATCGCCGACGATTCCGGCCTGTGCGTGCGCGCGCTGCGCGGCGCGCCCGGCGTCTACTCGGCACGCTACGCGCAGCGCGCGGGGCGCGAGAAAGGCGACGCGGCGAACAACGCGTATCTCGTGGACCAGTTGCGCGACGTTGCGGACCGTCGCGCGTATTACTGCTGTGTGCTCGCGCTCGTGCGCCACGCCGACGATCCGGAACCGCTGTTTGCCGAAGGCCGCTGGCACGGCGAGATCGTCGACACGCCGCGCGGCGCGCACGGATTCGGCTACGACCCGTATTTTTACCTGCCGGCGCTCGGCGCGACGGCGGCCGAGCTCGAACCGCCCGTGAAGAACGCGCTCAGCCATCGCGCGCTGGCGCTCAACGCGCTGCTCGCGCGGCTTGCGGAGGGGGAATGACCAGAAGCCCCCACGCTCACCTTCGTTCGTTGCAGGAGGCAGCATGAGTCAGGCTGCAGAAACCGGTGCGCGCGTCGTCGCGACGTTCACGTCGCCCGGCCAGGTGCGGCTGGCGTCGCTGCCACCGCTCGCGCTGTACGTGCATTTCCCGTGGTGCGTGCGCAAGTGCCCGTATTGCGATTTCAACTCGCACGAGTGGAAGGGCGAGCGGTTTCCGGAAACCGAGTATCTCGATGCGCTGCGCGCCGATCTCGAGCATGCGCTGCCGCTCGTCTGGGGGCGCCAGGTGCACACGGTGTTCATCGGCGGCGGCACCCCGAGCCTGCTGTCGGCAGCGGGCCTCGATCGCCTGCTGTCCGACGTGCGTGCGCTGCTGCCGCTCGACGCGGATGCGGAGATCACGCTCGAAGCGAATCCGGGCACGTTCGAGGCGGCGAAATTCGCGCAATTCCGCGCGAGCGGCGTGAACCGCCTGTCGGTCGGCATCCAGAGCTTCAACGAGACGCACCTGAAGGCGCTCGGCCGCATCCACGACGCGGCACAGGCGCGCGCGGCCGTCGAGGTCGCCGCGAAGACGTTCGACAACTTCAATCTCGACCTGATGTTCGCGCTGCCAAACCAGACGCTCGACGAATGCCGCACGGACATCGAAACCGCGCTGTCGTTCGCACCGCCGCATCTGTCGCTGTATCACCTGACGCTCGAGCCGAACACGCTGTTCGCGAAGTATCCGCCTGTCGTGCCCGACGACGATGCGTCGGCCGACATGCAGGAGTGGATCCACGCGCGCACGGCCGAAGCCGGCTACGAGCGCTACGAGGTGTCCGCGTATGCGAAGCCGCACCACCAGTGCAAGCACAACCTGAACTACTGGCGCTTCGGCGACTATCTCGGCATCGGCGCGGGCGCGCACACGAAGCTGTCGTTCCCGAACCGCATCCTGCGGCAGGCGCGCTACAAGCATCCGGGCACCTTCATCGAGGAGGCGCTGGCCGGCACGCCGGTGCAGGAAGAACGCGAAGTCGGCGCACGCGACCTGCCGTTCGAGTTCATGCTGAACACGCTGCGGCTCGTCGAGGGCTTCCCGGTACACAGCTTCGCCGAGCGCACGGGCCTGCCGATGAGCACGATCGAACCGGCGCTCAGGGAAGCGGAACGGCGCGGACTGATCACACGCGATTTCACGCAGATCGCGCCGACGCCGCTCGGCCAGCGCTTTCTCAACGACCTGCAGGAACTGTTCCTGCGTGACGACTGACAACGACCGGCTGGCATGCGACCGGAGTAAGCGATGAAGTACTCACTCCGGTCGACAGGGGCGACATTTCGGTTACAATGCCGCCTCGTGGAAGCGTGGCCGAGCGGTTTAAGGCACCGGTCTTGAAAACCGGCGACGGGCAACTGTCCGTGAGTTCGAATCTCACCGCTTCCGCCAGCATCACCCGACAAACCCCGTCAATTCGCTGAATGACGGGGTTTTTGTTTGACCGCTCGCCGCCTTCGCATCGGCGGTCACCGCACCGCAACGGCTTGCGCGTTCCACCATTCGCATGCGTTTTGCGGGATCCCGTTACAATCCCGCGCTCGGATTCGCAATACGGGAGCACATGCCATGAAGCACCTGATCGCTTCGTCGCTCGTCGCAGCGCTGGCCGCCATCAGCGCGCATGCGGCGGCCGACACCTCGACCGGCAACGACACGCCGGCACAATCGTGCGCGATCGCTTACGTCACGGGCGTCGGCGGATCGGAGCAGAGCCTGCGCGAATATCTCGCGAGCCCGAATCAGTATCGCTATCTGGCCGACAACGAGATTCACTGCCAGATTTCCGGTGAAGGCCGCGCGACCGGCTGCGTCGGCGTCACGAACCTGCGGCACGAGCGGGTCAGCGTGTACGACGACTCCGACCCGACGACGCTGTCCGTCGTCGCGCGCGTGGAACTCGACCGGGGGACTTACCCGGTGATTATCGTCGTGCCGAGAAAGAACGTGCAGTGCGTACAGTAACGCTCGCCGCGGCGGCCGCCTGATTGCCGTCGTCCGGCTCGCGCCGAACGTGTCCGGTTGCGCCGCCATCGCCTAGAATTCGGATCAGAACGGCGACACGAACGCCGCCGCGAACCCGAAGCCGCGCGAACCCACCCGTTCATGCGGCGCATGGAGGTTGTCATGTCCGAACAGTCGACCCCTACCCGCCACGTCGATTACGAAGGCTTCGAGATCCACGTCGTGCCGGGCCCGATGCCGGGCGACGACACGCGCTTCACCTATACAGGCTACGTCTGCCATCCGGGCGCGAACGCCGCGCTGCCCGGTCATGCGGTGCCGTTCCATGCGGACGGCGAAGAAAGCTTTGCAACACTCGACGAGGCGGTCCACGAAGCCGTGCACATCGGCAAGAGCATCGTCGACGGCACGCATCCGGACCTGTCGGTGCTGTCGCTCGTCACGCACGGATATTGAAGCGACGCGCCGATTCACCGGCATCATCAGCAGACGCAGCGTCGCGCGACGCGCGATATGCGTTTGTCCCGATGTCGGGTCACCCGCGCGCGACTATCATTTTTCTATTGTGTTCTTCGGCGCCGCTCCATGTCCGCCCTCCTCGTTCCGAGCGTCGTACGGCTGCGCGTCGCCGCGCTGGCCGCCGTCGCCATGCTTGCCGCCTGCACGATCACGCTGCCGTCGCCGCATGCGATCCTGACGCTGCCGTCGATCACGCGCAGCGCGAATCTCGACCAATATCGCACCGAAGTCGCCGAGCGCGTCGCCGAACGCAATCCTTCAGGGATGCTACACGGCACGCCGCAGGCAATGCTGCGCTCGCTCGTCGTGGTCGCGTTCACGGTCGATCGCGACGGTCAGCTCGTGCACGCATCGGTGTACCGCAGCAACGGCGACAGCGAAGCCGAAGCGCTCGCGCTCGCGTCGCTGCGCCGCGCCGCGCCGCTGCCGCCGCCGCCCGCGAAGCTGCTCGACGGCAAGGGCCAGGTCGAGCTGATGGAAAGCTGGCTCTTCAACGACAACGGCAAGTTCCAGCTGCAGAGTACGGCGTCCGCGCAGGCGCAGTCGATCGACTGAGCGCCTCACGCCGCGTCATTGCCGGTGCGCGGCACCGCTGGCTATAATTTTCCGCATTCGCACGGCCACCACGCCGTGCACGCGTTCGCGCGCGTCACCGAATATCCCCAAAAACAACCCGGAGACACTCATGTCCGCATCCCCACCGGCCGTTGCGCACGCAACCGATTCGGCCGGCGCGCTCAGCCACACGCGCATCGTGTTCGCAAGCTTCATCGGCACCGCGATCGAGTTCTATGATTTCTACGTGTACGCGACCGCCGCCGCGCTCGTGATCGGCCCGGTTTTCTTCCCGCACGGCTCCGCGACCGCGCAGGCGCTGTCCGCGTTCGTCACGTTCGGCATCGCGTTCATCGCGCGACCGATCGGCTCGTTCCTGTTCGGCCACTTCGGCGACCGCATCGGCCGCAAGTCGACGCTCGTCGCGTCGCTGCTCGTGATGGGCCTGTCCACCACCGCGATCGGCCTCGTGCCCGGCTACGACGCGATCGGTACGCTCGCGCCGGTGCTGCTGTGCGTGCTGCGCTTCGGCCAGGGGATCGGCCTCGGCGGCGAATGGGGCGGCGCCGCGCTGCTCGCGACCGAGAACGCGCCGCAAGGCAAGCGCGGCTGGTTCGGGATGTTTCCGCAGCTTGGGCCCTCGGTGGGCTTCCTGATGTCGAACGGGCTGTTCTTCGCGCTCGCGCTGTCGCTGTCCGATACGCAGTTCCGCAGCTGGGGCTGGCGCATCCCGTTCCTCGTGAGCGCGGTGCTCGTCGCGCTCGGGCTGTACGTACGGCTCAAGATCGCCGAAACGCCCGCGTTCCAGGCCGCGCTCGACCGCAACGAACGCGTGCGCGTGCCGGTCGCGACGCTCGTCACGCAACACTGGCAGCCGACGCTGCTCGGCGCGCTCGCGATGGTCGTCTGCTACACGCTGTTCTATATCTCGACGGTGTTCTCGCTGTCGTACGGCGTCGCCACACTGCATATCCCGCGCCAGAGCTTCCTCGGCCTGCTGTGCGTCGCGGTGGTGTTCATGGGGCTCGCGACGCCGCTGTCGGCGTGGGCATCGGACCGCTTCGGCCGCAAGCCGGTGCTCGTAGCAGGCTCGATCGCCGCGCTGCTGTCCGGCTTCGCGATGGCGCCGCTGCTCGGCAGCGGCTCGATGCCGCTCGTCGCGCTGTTCCTGACGCTCGAGCTGTTCCTGATGGGGGTGACGTTCGCGCCGATGGGCGCGCTGCTGCCGGAGCTGTTCCCGACCAACGTCCGCTATACGGGGGCCGGCGTCGCATACAACCTCGGCGGGATCCTCGGCGCGTCGATCGCACCTTACATCGCGCAGCTGCTGGCCGCCCGGGGCGGCCTGTCGTGGGTCGGCGGCTATGTATCGATCGCGGCGGCGATCAGCCTGCTCGGCGTGCTGATGATGCGCGAAACGCGCGACACATCGCTCGTCTGACCCCGGGACAGCCCCGGTTGTGTGCCGGCCGGCGGTGCTTATACTCCAACTGAGCTCGAACTGAGCTCGAACCGGGTTCGAAACGAGGCGCGCCGGCGGGCGCGCCGCGATCGTCAGGGAGCCGCCGCGATGAACATCCGCCTCGACAACGCCGATCTCGTCCTGACCGTCGCGCTCGCGCTGGGTGGCGCGTTACTGCTCGCGATCCGCTTCCGGCCAAAGACGTGGCGTGGACTCGTGTTCGAGGCGCTGCTCGCGAACGCGGCCGCCATTGCCGCCGTCCTGGCCGTCGAGGCGCTGCTCGCGTGACCGCGCGGCGGCGCCGCGCCGTTCAGTCCACCTTCATGCCGCTACCGGCGTGCGCTGCACGTAATCGGGACCGACCAGGTCGATCGCTGCCAGTGCCTCGTCGACGCTCGGCGCGGCGCCCGGTTCGCCGATCGACAGTGCGTGGGGCGCGCCGCCGATCCCGCAGTGGTGACGCGACGTCGCCACGAAGATCATCACGGTCGGCCGCCGCAGCGCGTGCGACATGTGTACGAACCCCGTATCCACGCCGACCACCAGCGCAGCCCGGCCGATCGCCGCACCGAGCTCGCGCACCGACATCGCCGGCAGCACGATCGCACCGGGGGCACGCGCGGCGATGTCCTTCGCATCATCGTGCTCGGCCGGCGAACCCCATGGCAGCAACACGCGCACGCCGCGCGCCATCATCCGCGTCGCGAGCGCCGCCCAATGCTTGGCCGGCCATTTTTTGTCGACGTTCGACGTCGCATGGAACAGCAGCATGAATGGCGCGCCATCGGTGACCGCGGCAGGCAGGCTGACATCGCTCGGCGCGACGACGCCGTGGTCCGCAATCCCCTGCGGTTCGTAGCCGAGCGCCTCGCCCGCGCTCACGCGCATCCCGTGCCAGGCATCGCAGTCCGGCCGCGGGCCGAAGCGGTGCGAGTACGCAAAGCGCGCGCCCGCCTCGCCGAGATCCCGGGTCTGGTAGCCGACCCGACGCCGGGCGCGTGCAAGGGCCGAAATGATCGCGCTCTTGTACACGCCGTGCAGGTCGATCACCGCGTCGTAGCGGCGCGCGCGCAGCGCGCCGATCGACGATGAAATCGCTTTCAGGTCGCCTGCATTGCGCATTTTCTTGAAGCGGCGCAGCGGCGCGCACAGCACGCTGCTCACGCCCGGGTGCCAGCGCACCACCTCCGCACACGACTCGTCGACGGCCCAGTCCACCGTTACGCCGGGAAATGCGCGATGCAGGTCGGCGACGACAGGCAACGTCTGGACGACATCGCCGAGCGACGTCACTTTCACAATGAGGATCCGTTTCACGGTAGTCAGTATTTCACGAGAGAGAACGGCCATTTCGGCATACTAATAACGATCGCGCAGTATTTGAATTACATCTCGATTACATTTGCAACGAAATGCGTCGTAGCCGTGAAGGATAGTTGAACGCAGCCGGCCACGGTTCCTTTTTATAATCGATTCTTTGCCGACGGCGCGCCGATGCAACGCTCTGACCTGTTTTCCACCGTCACCCGCCGCACGCAGCGCATCTGGCGCCAATACGGGATCTTCTGGCTCGGCGCGATCGCCGTCGGCCTCACCGCCGTGCTCTATGCGCGGCTGATCGACTGGGGTTACGAGTCGTTCCGCTCGCTGCAGCAGCATGCGCCCTGGCTGCCGCTGCTGCTGACCCCGGCGATCGCCGCCGGCTCCGTGTGGCTGACCCGCCGCTACTTCCGCGGTGCGGAAGGCAGCGGCATCCCGCAGGTGATCGCGACGCTGCATGCGCGCCCGAGCCAGTTCGGCGCGCGGCTGCTGACGCTGCGCATCCTGTTCGGCAAGATCCTGATCTCGTTCCTCGGCATCCTCGGCGGCTTCACGATCGGCCGCGAAGGGCCGACCGTGCAGGTCGGCGCGTCGCTGATGTTCAACCTGCGGCGTTTCTATCCGCGCTCGAACGCGCAGATCGAGCGCCAGCTCGTGCTCGCGGGTGCGGCGGCCGGCCTGTCGGCCGCGTTCAACACGCCGCTCGCGGGCATCGTGTTCGCAATCGAGGAACTGACCCGCAGCTTCTCGTCGCGCGCAAGCGGCGTGCTGATCACCGCGATCATCATCGCCGGCGTCGTCGCGCTCGGGCTGAACGGCAACTACACGTACTTCGGCACGATCGACGTCGGTCCGCATTTTCCGAAGCTGCTCGCGCTCGCCGTGCTCGTCACCGCAATCGTCACGGGCATCGCGGGCGGGCTGTTCTGCTGGGTATTGCTGAACGTCGGCCGCTGGCTGCCCGCGCAGCTGCTCGGGCTGTACCGCGAACGGCCGATCAGGTTCGCCGCACTGTGCGGCTTCGCGATCGCGGTCATCGGCCTCGTGTCGGGCGGCACGACGTTCGGCAGCGGCTATGCGGAAGCGCGCGGCCTGCTCGACGGCCGCGAGCACCTGTCGGCGCTCTATCCGTTCCTGAAGATGGCGTCGATGGTCGCGTCGTACCTGCCGGGCATCCCGGGCGGGATCTTCGCGCCGTCGCTGTCGATCGGCGCCGGGTTCGGCAACCTGCTGCACCTGGTGTTCGGCGACATGCCGCTGCCGATGCTCATCGCGCTCGCGATGGTCGGCTACCTCGCCGCCGTCACGCAATCGCCGATCACGTCGTTCGTGATCGTGATGGAGATGATCAACGGCCACGCGCTCGTGATCTCGCTGATGGCGGCCGCGCTGATCTCGAGCCGCGTGTCGCGCTTCTTCGCGCCACCGCTGTACGAAACGCTGGCGCAGCGCTATCTCGCGCCACCCGCTCCCGTGGCAGCCGCGGCCGCGGCGGCCGGTACGGGCCGCCCGGCATCCGGCGTCACGGAACCGCAGGACGCGGACGCGGCGCCCGCCGATCCGCTCGAAACGCTGCACGACGAGAACGGCGGAGAACCGGCCGCGCATGGGTCGGGCGAACGTGCGCAGGACGGCGACGCGGCGGCCACGGCGAACGCCGTTGCAACACACGCCGCCCCGCGCGACGTTCAATAGATCACCACCGGTGCCGGCCGGTAGTACACGGGCCGCGCCGGCACGACGACGCAGCCGGCGAGCGTGATGGCGACGAGCGCGATCACGAAGACGGTCTTTTTCATCGCACGCCTCCGTTATGCCCAGTGGCCGCGGGTCCAGAACCAGTTCGGACCGCGCTGATCCCAGTGGCTCGGCACCCAGTGCATGCCGATCCGCTCGGCTTCCCAGTGGCCACCGATCCACACGTACTGGCCATGATCCCAGTGCCAATGGCCGCGCTCCCAAACGTAACCGACTCGCGCGTCCGGCACGACTTCGTAGCGCACGGGCGGCGGCGCGTTCGGCGCGACGACGACGATCTCCTCGGTGCGCGCGGCGACCGGCTCGGCGATCACGACTTCGCCCGGCCGGGTGACGACCGGCGCCGCAACGAGAATTTCGTCCGCACGCGCGGCAAGCGGTGCGGCAAAAGCGGATACGCCGGCAGCTGCGGCGGCGAACACGAGAACAACGCGACGAATCGATGAGACAGCCATCACAACCTCCTGATTGAACAAGCAACGCGAGCGTATTCGTTCAATGCGGGAGCGGGGGTTACGGCCGACAGGCGCCGTGTTACGGCGTGCCCGAAAGTGCAACAGGGCGTAAGACGCGCACGGCGGCGAGCGCCGCCGTGCGGGACGGGAACGATGCGGGTCAGGCTTGCGGGATCTCGATCTTCACTTCGAGCACTTCGAGATCGTCCTGGCGCTCGAGGCTCACGCGGATGTCATCGTTCGAAATCTGCACGTACTTCGAGATCACGGCGACGAGCTCCTTCTGCAGCGCCGGCAGGTAGTCGGCTGGCGGCTTGCCGCCTACCCGCTCGTGCGCGATGATCAGTTGCAGGCGCTCCTTCGCGATCGATGCGGATTTTTTCTTCTCACCGAGGAGAAACGACAGAATGGACATGGTCGGCCTCCGTTACTTGCTGCCGAAGAGGCGCTGCAGCAGGCCCGGCTTCTGGTATTCGGTGAAGCGCAGCGGCTTGTCTTCGCCGAGGAAGCGCCCGACGATGTCCTTGTACGCTTCAGCGACGTCGGTGCCGTCGAGATGCACGGCCGGCAGGCCCTGGTTCGACGCATGCAGCACCGCTTCCGATTCCGGCACCACGCCGATCAGCTTGATGCGCAGGATCTCGCTGATGTCCTCGAGCGACAGCATCTCGCCTTCGTTGACGCGCTTCGGGCTGTAACGCGTGATCAGCAGGTGCTCCTTGATCGGGTCCTTGCCTTCGGTCGCGCGCTTGGTCTTCGACGACAGGATACCGAGAATGCGGTCCGAATCGCGCACCGACGACACTTCCGGGTTCGTCACGATCAGCGCCTCATCCGCGAAGTACATCGCGTGCAGCGCACCGGCCTCGATGCCCGCCGGCGAATCGCAGACGATGTATTCGAAATCCATCGCGGCCAGGTCGTTCAGCACCTTCTCGACGCCTTCACGCGTCAGCGCATCCTTGTCGCGGGTCTGCGACGCCGGCAGGATGTACAGGTTCTCGCACTTCTTGTCCTTGATCAGCGCCTGGTTCAGGTTCGCTTCACCCTGGATCACGTTCACGAGGTCGTACACGACGCGACGCTCGCAGCCCATGATGAGATCGAGGTTGCGCAGGCCGACGTCGAAGTCGATCACTGCCGTCTTGTGGCCACGCAGCGCGATACCGGACGCGAAGCTTGCGCTCGTCGTCGTCTTGCCAACGCCGCCCTTGCCCGAAGTCACCACGATGATTTTTGCCATTTACCCTATACCCTGTGTTCGTCAATGAGAGCCGATCGATCCGGTGTGCGCCGCGTGCTTCACGTCAGGCGCAGCGGTTCGATCATCAGTTTTTCCTCTTCGAGCCGGATCTGCACCGATTTGCCGAGCACGTCGGCAGGCAGCGGGTTCTCGGTGGTTCGATAGATGCCCGCGATCGAAATGAGTTCCGGCTCGAGACACGTGCAGAAAATGCGCGCGTCGTGATTGCCGTGCACGCCCGCGAGTGCGCGGCCGCGCAACGGCGCGTAGATGTGGATACTGCCTTCCGCAATGATCTCGGCGCCGTTACTGACCGGCGCGAGCACCACGAGGTCTCCTTTCGCGTAAATCTGCTGCCCCGAACGCAACGGCTTGTCGATCACGAGTGTCTGGCCGCCGACCTGCTGCGGCGCCGGAGCAGGCCCCGGTGCAGGGGCCGCTGAAGAGGCCGCGACGGCAGCCGCCTCGGCAACAGGCGCTTGGTCTGCATCGCCGGAAGCCTTCGCCGACGGCGCGCGGCGATCGCGCGCTTCGAGCAGCGGCAGCCCCGCTTCGCCCGCCCAGCCCTGCGACGCCAGCGCGACGACGCCAACCGGGCGCATCCGCACATCGCTCAGCATCTGGCGGATGTCGGCCAGTGCCACGCGTTCGCCGTCCGCAAGACGGCGGACGTCGATCGCGACGACATCGTCGGCAAAAAACTCGGGAGTCGCTTCGAAGCGCTTGACCAGCTCGGAACGCAACGCATCGAGATCGGTCGTCTTCACGGTGAACAGCAACGTATCGACCGTACCGCTGCGCAGTTCGAAGAATGGCGATTTTTTAAGCGACATGGACACTCTGCAAAAAATTTTTGCGTATTTTACAGGCGTCCACGCGACGGGCCATTAATTTTGGGACGTCGCGTAACGGGTGTCGTGTAACAGGCGTCGCGCTTCGGGCCCGGGTGGCCCGGCGGACGCCGCCCCGCACGTCAGTGCTTCACTCGCGACACGAACAGCGTCTTCATCGCGTCGGGCATCCGCGCGATCGGTGCATGCTCGCCGGTATTGCCGAAGCCGGCACGCTCGTAGAAACGGATCGCGTTGCGGTTCGCGTCGGCGATCCATGCGTAGATGTCCTGCGCGCCGCGCTCGGCGAGCCATGCGCTCGCCGTCTCGACAAGCAGCAGGCCGCCGCGCAGGTGGCGCACCGCGTGCGCAACCCACAGCTCGCTGACGAATGCGCGATGCTCGGGCGTATTGTCGAAATACGCGCCGATCATGCCGGCCGGATGGCCTTCGGTATACAGCAGGAACGTCGTCGATTGATCGGACGTCGCGCGCTGCGCGGCAATGGCCGCCGCCGCGTCGGAATCGACGTTCAGCAATTCGGCCTCCGGCGCTTCGCCGGGCGCGTAGGGCTCGCGCAGCGATGCGGCGCGGAGTTCGCGATACACGCCACCCTGATCGGCAACGATACGACGAACGGTCAAGATCGAACTCATGCAGGCACAGCCCCCTTCGGACAGCAAGCTATTAGCTTCAACCGAAAGCGGGGTATGAGTCAAATCGTTATTTTCAAATGCCGGCGCGAATCGAAAGGCAACAGGCGTTGCAACCGCCCGGTAGCACCGTCGCACGCGCGCTGCTGTGCACATGCAACATCGCCGCCAGACAGAATGCCGTGCGCGTCACAGCCCGCATCGCGCGCAGGCCCGCCGGCCGGGCACCTTGACTGACGGGCGCGTCAGCGCGACGACCCACGCGCGTTCGGCCGGCCACGCTGAAATTCCGGGCAAGAAAGTCGGTCGGATATCGAACGAAATGCGATTGAAACGCGATTCGCGTCAGTGGTTTTATTGCATTGCAACATTTGTTGTTCTGTACACACACCGGACGCACGGGTCGAAGCGGCCCCGTTTTCGTCTGATGAAGGCTCCGTCCGCGCCGGGCGAAATCGCGTCTCCTGTCTGTTTCAATCACCGCGTGCGCGCCCTTCCCCGCCCGCGCCGCCGGCACCCCGCCGTTTGGAGTTTCCCGCCTAGCGCGCGGGTTGAAATTGGACGGACGCGAGTCGTATAACTGGCAGAAGCGGGCCACATTCCGGGCCACAGCGCGGGCTACGACCCGGTGCCGCGCGCAGGCGGCGCGGACCAACGATGGATTCGAACCGCTTCGTATCGGGCCGGCGCGAAGTCCGGCCGACTGGAGGGAGACAATGGCAATGACCGACGGATCGGCGTCGAGCTGGACGGATGGCAAGCGTTACCTGTGGCTGCTCGGCGCGCTGACGATCACGCTGCCGATCCTGGCGGCCCAGCTCGCGCTGTCGACGGGCCTGCATGTGTTCTGGTGGTTCGGGCCGCTGTTCGCGTTCGGCGTGATCCCGATCCTCGATACGCTGATCGGCGACGATCGCGACAATCCCCCGGACGAAATCGTGTCGCGGCTCGAGAAGGAGCGCTACTACCGGCTGATCGTCTACCTCGCGACGCTCGTCGAATACGTCGCGTTCTTCGCCTGCGCGTGGATCGTCGGCACGCATGCGCTCGCGTGGTACGACTACGTCGGCTTTGCGCTGTCGCTCGGCGCGGCGACCGGCATCTCGATCAATACCGCGCACGAACTCGGGCACAAGACCAGCCGCTTCGAGCGCTGGCTCGCGAAGATCACGCTCGCGCCGGTCGCGTACGGGCACTTCTTCGTCGAGCACAACCGCGGCCATCACGTCCGCGTCGCGACCGTCGACGATCCGGCGAGCGCCCGCTTCGGCGAATCGTTCTGGGTATTCCTGCCGCGCACCGTCTTCGGCAGCATCCGCTCCGCGTGGCATCTGGAACAGGCCCGCCTCGTGCGGCTCGGGAAGTCGCCATGGACCTGGCGCAACGAGGTCCTGCATGCGTGGGCGATGACGGTCGTCGTGTGGGGCGTCACGATCGCGCTGTTCGGCAAGGTCGTGATTCCGTTCCTGCTGATCCAGGCCGCATACGGCGCGTCGCTGCTCGAGGTCGTGAACTATGTCGAGCATTACGGGCTCGGACGCCGGAAGCTGCCGAGCGGCCGCTACGAGCGCTGCACGCCGCAGCATTCGTGGAACAGCAACCACGTCGTGACGAACCTGTTCCTGTACCAGTTGCAGCGGCATGCCGACCATCACGCGAATCCGACCCGCTCGTACCAGGCGCTGCGCCATTTCGACGATTCGCCGCAGTTGCCGGCCGGTTACGCGACGATGATCCTGCTCGCCTACATCCCGCCGCTCTGGTATCGCGTGATGAACCCGCGCGTCGTCGCGCACTACGGCGGCAACATGGCGCAGTCGAACATCAAGCCGTCGATCCGTCAGAAGGTGCTCGCGCAGTACGCGGCGGCGGGCTGAGGGGGCGGCGCGTCAGGTGTTCGGGTGGCGGCACCCGGTTCAGGCCGCTGCCCCTTCAGGCAGCCTGAACACCGCTACCGCGTGCCGCAGCGCCCGCGCCTGCTCCGCGAGCGCCTGCGTCGCCGCCGACGCCTGCTCGACGAGCGCCGCGTTGTGCTGCGTCGCGGCGTCCATCTGCGTGACCGCGACGTTCACCTGCTGGATCCCGCCGCTCTGCTCCTGCGCGGCCGACGAAATCTCCGCGACGATTGCCGTAACCCGCCGCGCGGCCGCGACGATCTCGTGAATCGACTCGCCCGCGCGGCCGATCAGTGCCGCCCCGGCGCCGACGCGCTGCGTCGACTGCTCGATCAGCCCCTTGATCTCCTTCGCGGCGGCCGCGCTGCGCTGCGCGAGCGTGCGCACCTCGGATGCGACGACGGCGAAGCCGCGGCCCTGCTCGCCCGCCCGAGCGGCCTCGACCGCCGCGTTCAGCGCGAGGATGTTGGTCTGGAACGCGATCCCGTCGATCACCGCGATGATCTCGCCGACCTTCGCCGCGCTGTCGGCGATCCCGTTCATCGTGTCGACCGCCTGCGTCATCACGCCGCCGCCGGCCGACGCGATGCCGGACGCGTCGTCGGCAAGCCGCGCCGCGTGCTGCGCGTTTTCGGCCGACTGCCGCACGACGCCCGTCAGTTGCTCCATGCTCGCCGCGGTTTCTTCCAGCGACGCGGCCTGCGCTTCGGTGCGCGCGGACAGGTCGTGATTGCCCGACGCAATCTGCGCACTCGCGGCCGCGACCGCTTCCGCGTGCGTGCGGACCTCGAGCACGACGCCGGACAGGCTCGCGCGCATCGTCTGCAATGCGCGCAGCAATTCGGCGATCTCGTCGCGGCCGCTCGCATCGACTTCGCGCGTCAGGTCGCCAGCGGCCACCGCCTTCGCACACGCGACTGCCGCATCGAGCGGCCGCAGGATCGCGCGGCTGAACAGGAACGCGCCGAGCATCGCGATACCCAGCACGACGAGCATCAGCACGATGCTCGCGGCGGTCGCGTGCGCTGCTTCGCGGCTCGCCTGCGCGGACACCGCGGCGCTTTCGTCGGCGATCGTCTTCGCGGCGCGCTCGAGCAGCGCGGCCGGCTCGCGGTCGACGCCCGCGACCGCCGCGTCACCGGCCGTCGGCTCGAAACCGGCTGCCTTGAACGCGTCGAAACCGCGCCGGTAGCCGTCGCCCATCGCCGCATGCGCGCGCATGAACTGTTCGACGAGCGTGCGGCTTTCGCCGGGCGGCAATTGCTTGTCGAGCTGCGCGGCAAGCGTGTCGACCGTGCGCTCGCGCGTCTGGAACGCGCTCCAGTACTTGTCCAGCTTGTCGGGCTGCTTGCCGCGCAGCAGCGTGTCCTTCCACTCCTGGACCTGCAGCTTGAACTGCACGAGGGTGGCCGACACGAGCCGTTCGTTGGCGACGTTCGTCTGCACGTCGTTCGCGAACGTATCGATCGAGCGATTGAGGATGTGAATGCCGTACAGCGCGCCGGACAGCATCAGCAGCAGCGCAACGGCAAATGCGAAGGGGATCTTGTAGCTCAGCTTCATGGGACCTTGAGTCGACAGGGGGCGGCGTCGCGACGTGGACGCATGACGCCAAACCCTGTTAACGGCGCGCAAACTGCCGGCTTAAAGCAGAGGAAAACGATTGGCGCGAATGGTCGGCATCAGCCGCGTTCCTGCGCGATATCCATGATCTGGCGACGCAGCCATGCATGGGCAGGTGCGTCGTGCGTTCGCTCGTGCCAGATCATGGACGGGGAGATCGCGTCCAGGTCCAGCGGCAACTCGATGATTTCGAGCGGCGCGCCGGCCGCCATGCGCTCCGCCAGACGCCTCGGCAGCGTGAGCACCAGGTGGCTCGCGGCCACGATCATCGGCGCGACGAGGAAATGGGGCAGGCGCACCGCTATCGTTCGACTCAGGCCCAGCCGGGCCAGCGCAGTGTCCACCAGCGTGCTCCCCTGGCCCGTGATGGTCACCAGCACGTGCGACAGCGCAGCGAAGCGCTCCGGCGTCAGCTCGACGGACAGGATCGGGTGGCCGCGGCGGACGACGCAGACCATGTCCTCGTCATACAGCTTGCGGCGATAGAAGCCCGCGGACAGGATGTCGTCGGCGTACACGCCCAGCGCAAGGTCCGCCTCACCCCGCGCGATGGTCTCCACGTTGTTGCGGCGCGGGGTCGGGATCTCCAGCGTCACGCCGGGAGCGGCCTGCTCCAGCCGCGCGACCAGGCCGGGCATCATCATCAGCGCCATGTGATCGATGCTGGCGATCTTGAAGTGGTGTCGCGCGGTGGCCGGATCGAACACCGCGGGCGCGACGATATTGCGCACGTCTTCCAGCAGCCGCTCGACGATCGGCGCCAGCGCGAGCGCCCTCGGCGTGGACTCCAGCCCTTTCGGCGTGCGCACGACCACGCGATCCTTGAGCAACTCGCGCAGCCGGCCCAGCGCGCGGCTGGCAGCCGGCTGGCTCAAGCCGAGCCGGGCGCCGGCGCGCGTGACGCTGCGCTCGTCGAGCAGCGCGCCGAGGAATTTCAGCAGGTTCAGGTCGACCGAACGAAGATCCACTTCATGCATGGAGAAGATGCTACCCATGCATTTGAGAAATGACAACGCGAAACTTATGATGATTCTCACCAAAACCTTGGAACGGTGGTGAGAAACATGACTTACGTTGTCACTGGAGTCACGGGACGGACCGGCGCGGTTGCCGCTCGCACGCTGCTGGCCGCTGGCGAGCGCGTGCGGGTGGTGGTGCGGAATCCGGCTCACAGCGAGGGCTGGGAGCGCCTGGGCGCGGAGGTAGCCGTGGCCGACCTGACCGACGCACAGGTCTTGACCCGAGCTTTCGAGGGCGCCCGCGGTGTCTACCTGGTCAGCCCTCCGAGCTATGCGCTGGAGGATATCTACCGCTACGTGGAGCGGGTCGCCGACGCGGCCGCGCAGGCCTCAGATGCGGCGCGCCTGCCGAAGCTCGTGCTGCTGTCCTCGGTTGGCGCGGACCAGGCGAGCGGCATCGGGGTGATCGCGAACAACCGGACGATGGAACAGCGCCTCGGCCGACTGGACATTCCGATGGCCTTTCTGCGGGCCGCCTATTTCATGGAAAACTGGACCGGGATGGTCGACGCCGTACTGAATGAAGGGATCTTGCCCAGCTTCCTCGCGCCGCTCGACCGCGCGATCCCGATGGTGGCCACGCGGGATATCGGCCGGGTGGCGGCCGAGACCTTGCGCGAAGACTGGAGCGGCACCAGGACCGTGGCGCTGGAAGGGCCTGCACAATACAGTCCGAACGAGATTGCCGCCGCCTTCGAACAGGCGCTCGGGCGCCCGGTCCGGGCCGTCATCGTCGAAGAATCTTCGTGGCGCGACGCGCTCGCGCAGGGCGGCCGGTTCTCCGAAACGGCGCTCGCCGGATTCATCGAGATGACCCGCTCCCTCAACAGCGGGCACATCAGCTTTGCCAGCGACACGGGCACCGCCCATGTGGCGGGAAACGTGCCGTTTTCAGAGGTTGCGCGAGTGCTGCTCGGCCTGCGCCCGGCCGCGTGACCTCCCGCCCGGCCCGGCGCCGGCCTCCGTGGCCCGCCGGTCCGGCGCTCCCCGTTCTTCCGGAGTCTTGAAGTGAAACCCTATCTCGCAATCGGCGTCCTCGCCGGGTTGGCCATGGCGGCCCCGGCATTCGCCACGCCAGCCACGCCCGCCACGCCTTTCGCAGCACCCGAACCCCAATCCACCGTCCTGCAGCAGCTCCCGGGCGTCTACCGCTTCGCTCTCGGCGATGCCAGGATCACCGCGCTGTCCGATGGATCGGTGGACCTGGATCTGCACAAGCTGCTGCGCGGCGCCAACCGGGCCCGCATCGATGCGCTGCTCCGGCATGCGTATCTGCAGAACCCTGTCCGCACGTCAATCAACGTCTTTCTGATCGAAAGCGGCGGGCGCCGCATCCTGGTCGATACGGGCAGCGGCACGCTGTTCGGCGGCCCTTCCGGCCGGCTGATCGAGAGCCTTGCCGCAGCAGGCATCGGCCCTGATCAGATCGACGACATCCTGCTCACCCACGTCCACATCGATCATATCGGCGGCCTGGCCAGCGACGGGAAACCCGTTTTTCCGAATGCGACCGTCCATGTCGGCCAGCCGGACGTGGAGTTCTATTTGTCTGCCCCGGCGCCGTCGCATGCCCACGCCGATGCGAAGGCGTCGGCGATCGCGGCAAGGATGCTGCAGCCTTACGCGGATCAGGGCAAGCTCAAGCCATTTTCGGGATCGGAGGAGATTCTGCCGGAGATCGTCGGCGCGGTGCATCCGGGCCATACGCCGGGCAGCGCCATCTACACGCTTGAGAGCCGGGGGCAGAAGATCCGCTTCATTGGCGACGCGATTCATTCGCTCGTGCAGTTTGCCGATCCTTCGATCACCGTTGCATTCGATACGGATTCCGGGCTGGCCGAGGGGGTGCGTGAAGACGCTTTCGCGCAAGCCGCGTCCACGCGCGAATGGATTGCCGCGCCTCACCTGCCCTTCCCCGGCATCGGACATATCCGTCGGGCCGACGCCGGCTACGATTGGGTGCCCGTCAGCTACGAGGATCGTCCGCTGGCGTTGCTGCCTGCGCAGAAGTAGCCGACCCGCGCCGGAACCGGATCCTGGTTCCGCTCTCGCAGCTGCTGCCGCGCCAGCCCGAGCGCAGCGCGCGCAGCCAGCTGTATCGGCCGGCCGATCATGAATCGCCGCGCAAGAACGCAACCACCACGACACCGCACCCGACTTCATTTCGTTCACCGAAGAGATTCGCACCCGTGACCGTCCTGAGCCACACTTCAACGATCGTGGTTCGCCCCGCCGTGCCGCTAGAGGCAACGTCTCCCGCCGACGCGATCGATCCGACAGGCCGACCGCTATCGTTCAATGGCTTGCAACTCGATCGGACAGGGCAAACGAAAAACCCCTTGATCCTTCCGGATCAAGGGGCTTCGTATTTTGGCGGAGAGGGTGGGATTCGAACCCACGGTACGGGGAAACCGTACGCCTGATTTCGAGTCAGGTACATTCGACCACTCTGCCACCTCTCCTTCCTTACTGCATTTCGCGGTTGGTCGTTTCCGCGAAAGAGAATATTATAGAACGATCTCTTCGAAACTGCCAAGCCCTTTTTGCAAATTTTTTTACGAGGGCTTCGGACGCTTGCCGACGCGCGATCTTACGACGCCTGTGCCGGCGCGTCGATGCGCTCCAGACCGCCCATGTACGGACGCAGCGCGTCGGGCACCGTGACCGAGCCGTCGGCGTTCTGGTAGTTCTCCAGCACGGCAACCAGCGTGCGACCGACCGCGAGGCCCGAGCCGTTCAGCGTGTGCACGAGTTCCGGCTTGCCCTGCGCGTTACGGAAGCGCGCCTGCATCCGGCGCGCCTGGAACGCCTCGGTATTCGAGCAGCTCGAGATCTCGCGATACGTGTTCTGCGCGGGCAGCCACACTTCGAGGTCGAACGTCTTCGCGGCCGAGAAACCCATGTCGCCCGTGCACAGCGTGATCACGCGGTACGGCAGGCCGAGCTTCTGCAGGATCGCTTCCGCATGGCCGACCATCTCGTCGAGCGCCGCATACGACGTGTCCGGCGCGACGACCTGCACCATCTCGACCTTGTCGAACTGGTGCTGGCGAATCATCCCGCGCGTGTCGCGGCCGTACGAACCGGCTTCCGAACGGAAACACGGCGAATGCGCGGTCAGCTTGATCGGCAGCGCGGACCCTTCGACGATCGACTCGCGCACGGTGTTCGTCAGCGAGATCTCGGACGTGGAGATCAGGTATTGCGTGACCTTGTTCTCCTCACCGCCCTTCTCGACGCGGAACATGTCGTCCGCGAACTTCGGCAGCTGGCCCGTGCCGTACAGGATCTCGGGGTTCACGATGTACGGCGTGTACGTCTCCGTATAGCCGTGCTGCTGCGTGTGCGTGTCGATCATGAACTGCGCGAGCGCACGGTGCAGGCGCGCGATCGAGCCGCGCAGCATCGTGAAACGCGCGCCGGCGAGCTTCGCACCGGTTTCGAAATCGAGGCCGAGCGGCGTGCCGACGTCGACGTGATCCTTCACCTCGAAGTCGAACTGGCGCGGCGTGCCCCAGCGGCGCACTTCGACGTTGCCGCTTTCGTCGTTGCCGACCGGCACGCTTTCATGCGCGACGTTCGGCATGCCCAGCATCAGGTCGGACAGGCGCGACTGGATCTCGCCGAGCTTCACTTCCGACGCCTTCATTTCATCGCCGATGCCGCCGACTTCGGCCATCACCGCCGACGTGTCCTCGCCCTTCCCCTTCATCGCGCCGATCTGCTTCGACAGGCTGTTGCGGCGGGCCTGGAGCTCTTCGGTACGGGTCTGGATCGCACGGCGTTCCGCTTCGAGCGCGGAGAACGCAGCGACGTCGAGGGTGTAGCCGCGATCGGCGAGGCGCTTCGCGACGCCGTCGAGGTCTTTGCGCAGCAACTGGATGTCGAGCATGGGAGGACTGGAAATTCGTTGTGTAAGACGGGAATTCTAACGCACCGCGCGCCCGCCACGGCGTCGGCCTGATGGACGATGCCGCAAACGGGCGCCGCGTGGCAGTATCGCATTGCCGGGACGACACTGGAGATCAGATGGCCATTGAACTGGACAAGGATGTGCGCGACCGCGCGATCGCGTCGCTGCAACGCTATTTCACCGAAAACATGGACGAGCCGATCGGCAACATCCAGGCTGGTGCGCTGCTTCACTTCTTCGTCGAGGAAATCGCGCCGGCCATCTACAACCTCGCGATCGCCGACGCCCAGGAGCGCCTGCATGCGCGCATCGCCGAACTCGACATCGAGTGTCACGAGGAGCCATTCGGCTACTGGAAGAAGCAGCCGGTACGCAAGCGCTGACTCTGGCAGCCGGCACCGGGGCGGGGCCGGGCCCTGCCCTGCCCTGCCGTAACAGTCGCTAAGCCTTCTTGCCCGCCTCGCGGTCGAGCTCGCGCAGCCACGCAAGCTTGTCGGCGATCTTCGATTCGAGCCCGCGCGGCACCGGCTGGTACCAGCGCGGCTCGCGCATGCCGTCCGGCAGATAGGTCTCGCCGGCCGCGTATGCATTCGGCTCGTCGTGCGCGTAACGGTACGCGTGGCCGTAGCCGAGTTCCTTCATCAGCTTGGTCGGCGCGTTGCGCAGGTGCACGGGCACCTCGCGCGACTTGTCCTGCTTCACGAACGCCATCGCCTGGTTGAACGCGTTGTAGCCCGCGTTGCTCTTCGCCGCGCACGCGAGATAGATCACCGCCTGGCCAAGCGCCAGCTCGCCTTCGGGCGAGCCTAGCCGCTCGTAGGTCTCGGCTGCGTCGTTCGCGATCTGCAGCGCGCGCGGGTCGGCCAGGCCGATGTCTTCCCACGCCATTCGCACGATCCGCCGCGCGAGATACTTCGGGTCCGCGCCGCCATCGATCATCCGGCAGAACCAGTACAGCGCGCCGTCCGGGCTCGAGCCGCGCACCGACTTGTGCAGCGCCGAGATCTGGTCGTAGAAGTTGTCGCCGCCCTTGTCGAAGCGGCGCGCGTTCAGCGTCATCGCGCTGCTGACGAAATCGGCGTCGATCGTCGCGACGCCGGCCGACGTGGCCGCCGTCTGCGCCTGCTCGAGCAGGTTCAGGAAGCGCCGCGCGTCGCCGTCCGCATAGCCGACCAGCGTGTCGATCGCCTTGTCGTCGAACGCGAGGCCGTCGAGCGCGATCTCCTGCGCGCGCGTCAGCAGCTGGCGCATCTCGTCGTCGTTCAGCGACTGCAGCACGTACACCTGCGCACGCGACAACAGCGCCGAATTGACCTCGAAGCTCGGGTTCTCGGTCGTCGCGCCGATGAAGGTCACGAGCCCCGACTCGACGAACGGCAGCAGTGCGTCCTGCTGCCCCTTGTTGAAACGGTGGATTTCGTCGACGAACAGGATCGTGTGGCGGCCGGTGCGGTTCAGAGTGTCCTTCGCCTGCTCCATCGACTCGCGGATATCCTTCACGCCGCCGAGCACGGCCGACAGCGCGATGAACTCGCAGTCGAACGCGAGCGCGGTGAGCCGCGCGAGCGTCGTCTTGCCGACGCCGGGCGGCCCCCAGAGGATCATCGAATGCGGCTTGCCCGATTCAAACGCGAGCCGCAGTGGCTTGCCTTCGCCCAACAAATGCGTCTGGCCGATCACCTCGGCGAGCGTCTTCGGCCGCAGCGCCTCGGCGAGCGGCCGGCGCGGCTCGACTTGAAACAGGTCGGACATGAACCCTCGCTCCACATCAAACGGTGGCGGCCGAATACGGCCGCCGGACCCGACATTATGACAGCCGCGCGACGGCCCCGCCGCGCCTGGTGCCCGCGCCTGGTGCCCGCGCCTGGAAACGACACGGGCCTGCCGTTGTCGGCAGGCCCGTCGGGAAACAGCGGCGCGCGGCGCCGGTCAGCCGGTGATCACGTCGGCGCCCTTCGGCACGACGAACTTGAACGTGTCCGACTTCAGCGGCGGGTTGGTCTGGATGTTCGTGAACGTCAGCAGCGTGACGTTGCCGAACACGTCATGCAGCTCCATCGCGGCGAGCGTGCCGTTCCGGAAGCCAATGCCGATCCGCTGGAACTGCGTGTCCTGCGCCTTCGGCAGCATCTCGAGCCACTCGATGCCGCCCTTCTCGCCCGCATCGCGCAGCGTGTAGTTCTTGTCGAGGTCGTTGCTGCCGAACAGGATCGCGGCCGGGCTCGCGCCCAGCGCGCCGGTGAGCTTGCGCTCGGTGACCTGGTTCAGGTCGCGGTCGTACACGTACAGCTTCTCGCCGTCGGCCTGCAGCACCTGCTGGTATGGCTTCTGGTAGGTCCAGATGAACTTGCCTGGTCGCGCGAACACGAACGTGCCGCTCGAATTGTCGGTGGGCTTCGGCGCCGCCTGCACGGCGCTCGCGCCCTTGCTCGGCGCCTTGACAATCTGCTGCGTGAATTCGCCCTTCGCCGAACGCACCTGCGACACGAAGGCCTTCAGTTGCTCGGTGCCGCCCGCGAACACCTGCGTCGCCGCGAGCATCAGCGATGCACCGGCGAGCGCCGCGCCGAGCCAGCGCCGCGTCGAACGAAGGGAATGGGCGAACGGATGTTGCTGCATGGTGCGGTTTTCTCCCTGGGTGGCCGGCGTGACGCGCGCCGCGGACTCATTCCGCGTCGCGGGCCGGCACAAGAATTTCGCGGTTGCCGCTCGACGACATCGCCGACACGAGCCCCGACTGCTCCATCTGCTCGAGCAGCCGCGCCGCGCGGTTGTAGCCGATCCGCAGGTGGCGCTGCACGAGCGAGATCGACGCGCGGCGGTTCTTGATGACGATCTCGACCGCCTGGTCGTATAGCGGATCAGACTCGCCGCCGCCTTCGCCGGTTCCCGCGCCGGCCGAGCCCTCGTCGCCGTCGGCGGTGCCGCCTTCGAGCAGGCCTTCGATATAGTTCGGCTCGCCCTGCTCCTTGAGCTTGTCGACGACGCGATGCACTTCGTCGTCGGCGACGAACGCGCCGTGCACGCGCACCGGCAGCCCGCTGCCGGGCGGCAGGTACAGCATGTCGCCCATCCCGAGCAGCGATTCGGCGCCCATCTGGTCGAGAATCGTGCGCGAGTCGATCTTCGACGACACCTGGAACGCGATCCGCGTCGGCACGTTCGCCTTGATGAGGCCCGTGATCACGTCGACCGACGGACGCTGCGTCGCGAGAATCAGGTGGATACCCGCCGCGCGCGCCTTCTGCGCGATCCGCGCAATCAGCTCCTCGACCTTCTTGCCGACGACCATCATCAGGTCGGCGAGCTCGTCGATCACGACGACGATGTTCGGCAGCCGGCCGAGCGGCTCCGGATCCTCGGGCGTCAGGCTGAACGGGTTCGGAATCTTCTCCTCGCGCTTCGCCGCTTCGTCGATCTTGTTGTTGTAGCCCGCGAGGTTGCGCACGCCGAGCTTGCTCATCAGCTTGTAGCGGCGCTCCATCTCGGCGACCGTCCAGTTGAGCGCGTTGCCTGCCTGGCGCATGTCGGTGACGACCGGACACAGCAGATGCGGAATGCCTTCGTAGACGCTCATTTCGAGCATCTTCGGATCGATCAGGATCAGGCGCACCTGCTCGGCGCTCGCTTTATACAGCAGCGACAGGATCATCGCGTTGATCCCGACCGACTTGCCCGAACCGGTCGTGCCGGCGACGAGCAGGTGCGGCATCTTCGCGAGGTCCGCACATACCGGCTTGCCGCCGATGTCCTTGCCGAGGCTGAGCGTGAGCGCCGACGGCGCGGCCGCGTACACCTCGGAGCCGATGATCTCGGACAGGTGCACGGTCTGGCGGCGCTGGTTCGGCAGCTCGAGCGCCATGTAATTCTTGCCGGGAATCGTCTCGACGACGCGGATCGACACGAGCGACAGCGAGCGGGCGAGATCCTTCGCGAGGTTCACGATCTGGCTGCCCTTCACGCCGGTCGCCGGCTCGATCTCGTAGCGCGTGACGACGGGGCCCGGATACGCGGCAACGACGCTCGCCTCGACGCCGAAATCCTTCAGCTTCTTCTCGATCAGGCGCGACGTGAATTCGAGCGTGTCGGCGGAGATCGCTTCCTGCGCCTTCGGCGCCGGGTCGAGCAGCGAGACCGGCGGCAGCGTCGAATCGCCGGGCAGGTCGGTGAAGAGCGGCACCTGGCGCTCCTTCTCGACGCGCTCGGACTTTGCCGGCGTGACGACCGGCGGCACGATCGTCACCGGCTCGTGATCCTCGATCCGCACGCGCTCTTCCTCGACCTTGCCTTCGCGGCGCACGGCCGCGGCCTCGCCGAGCTTGCGGTCGCGCTCGGCCTCGCGGCGCAGCTTCGCGACGTTGACGGCCGACAGGATCGCGCCGCCGACGCGCTCGGACACCGATAGCCACGAGAAGCGGAAATACAGCGACAGCCCGATCGCGAGCGCGATCAGCAGCGCGAGCGTGCCGCCCGTGAAGCCGAACGCGTGCGACATCGCGCCTGCGACCGCCTCGCCGACGACGCCGCCCGGCGCGCGCGGCAGTTGCACCTTCAGCGACCACATGCGCAGTGCCTCGATGCCGTCGGACGCGAGCAGCACGAGCACGAACGACAGCACCTCGGTCAGCCAGCCGATCGGCCGCTCGGGCTCGTCGGCCAGCGTTTCGTGGCGGGTGATGCGGCGGTAGTTGGCGGCGATGCGCCGCCCGAGCGGCACGATCAGCCAGTAGGCCGACAGGCCGAACAGCAGCAGCACGATGTCGGCCGTCCACGCGCCGACGCGGCCCGCCCAGTTCGAGATGTGATCGACCTGCGCCGCGTGCGTCCAGCTCGGGTCGCGGCGACTGTAGCTCAACAGGGCCATCACCAGATATGCGCAGAGCGCGACCTGGAGAATCCAGCGGATCTCCGTGAGGAGCTTCGACATCCGGTGCGGCAACGCCTGTGCCTGAGCGGAATAAGGAGCTTTTGCCATGAATGCGTATAAAGAAGACGGGCCGCGCATGCTGCGCGCCCGTCAATCGTTCGATCCCGCTTATTGTAAACGCAGCGCTGCCCGCCCAAGTGTAAATGACGGTTACATGGGGCCGCCCGCACGAAACGCTATCGCCGCGATTGAAACTCTCGTTCGGCAGCGCAGCAACAGGGCCTTTATAATGCGCGTCTGATACCCATCTACGCTGGCATCCCGGTCAACCCCGACCGTCCGGCGCGCTCACCCCGCCCGCCGCGGCCGCCTTTTACGGATTTCGCACATGTCCACGCCCAAACACGCCAAAGTCCTGATTCTCGGTTCCGGCCCCGCCGGCTATACGGCTGCCGTCTACGCGGCGCGCGCCAACCTGTCCCCGGTGCTGATCACCGGCATCGCGCAGGGTGGCCAGCTGATGACCACGACCGACGTCGAAAACTGGCCGGCGGACGCGAAGGGCGTGCAGGGTCCCGAGCTGATGCAGCGCTTCCTCGAGCACGCGGAACGCTTCAACACCGAGATCCTGTTCGACCACATCCACACGACGAAGCTGCACGAGAAGCCGATCCGCCTGATCGGCGACGCCGGCGAATACACGTGCGACGCGCTGATCATCGCGACCGGCGCATCGGCGCAATACCTCGGCCTGCCGTCCGAGGAAGCGTTCATGGGCAAGGGCGTGTCGGCCTGCGCGACCTGCGACGGCTTCTTCTATCGCGGCCAGAACGTCGCGGTGATCGGCGGCGGCAACACCGCGGTCGAGGAAGCGCTGTACCTGACCGGCATCGCGAACAAGGTCACCGTGATCCACCGCCGCGACAAGTTCCGCGCGGAGCCGATCCTCGTCGACCGCCTGCTCGAGAAGGAAAAGGAAGGCAAGGTCGAGATCAAGTGGAACCACACGCTCGACGAAGTGACGGGCGAGGATTCGGGCGTAACGGGCCTGCGCATCAAGCACGTGCAGACCGGCGCGACGGAAGATCTCGCGGTGCAGGGCCTGTTCGTCGCGATCGGCCACAAGCCGAACACGGACATCTTCCAGGGCCAGCTCGAGATGAAGGACGGCTACATCCTGACGAAGAGCGGCCTGCAAGGCAATGCGACGTCGACGAGCGTGCCGGGCGTGTTCGCCGCGGGCGACGTGCAGGACAACATCTACCGCCAGGCGATCACCAGCGCGGGCACCGGCTGCATGGCCGCGCTCGACGCGCAGCGCTACCTCGAGACCCTGCACGACCACAAGTAAGCCTCTAAGCAAACGGCACGGCGGGCGCTACAATGGCGTCCGCTGCCGCGACGCAGGCCTGCCGAAAAGCCGCTGCCGACGCAGCGGCTTTTTTGTACCCGCGCGCCCCGCGCGTCATTTGCCTTGCGTGTGTGAATCATGGCGAAGAATCAGCCCCATCCGAGCGATCCCGCGAAGCGGCAGGTCGCCACCCGTCCCCAGCAACCCGCCCCGGCCGCGCCGCCGGCGCCCGAGCCCGCCGCGCT
>NZ_JAAGPL010000411.1:0-2747 GCF_017104785.1 Burkholderia sp. Ac-20353
GCGCGCGGCAACCGGCTCCGCGCCGGCGCCTGCCCCAACACCAGCGCCCGCCCCCTCGCCCGCCGCGCCCCCCGCTCCGGCCGTGACCATCAGCGTCATCGGCTTGCGGTTGCGGATCAGCTTCAGCGGCACCTTCGAGCCAGCCGGCAGCGCGGCCGCGAGGTCGTTCAGCTCGGCCGAGTGACCGATCGACCGCCCACCCAGTTGCAGGATCACGTCGCCGGGCTTGATGCCGACCGCCGCCGCCGGCGAGCTCGGCTCCACGGCGTTGACGAGCGCGCCCGCCGCACGCGGCAGCCCGAATGCTGCCGCGAGCCCCGCACCGACGTCCTGCACGTCGACGCCGAGCGCATTCCCCGACGGCGTGCGCGACGCCTGCATCTGCGTCTGCAGTTGCGCGCGCACCTTGGCGGCGAGGCCGATCGGAATCGCGAACGTCAGGCTCGAATAACGATCCGCGCTCGCGTAGACCTGCATCGCGATGCCGATCACCTCACCCGCGCGATTGAACACCGGCCCGCCCGAGTTGTCGGGATTGACCGCGATGTCGGTCTGGAAGAACGGGAACGGGCTGCCGTCCGGCAGCGCGTGCGACGTCGCGCTGACGATGCCGGCCGTGACCGTGTTGCCCGTGCCGTCCGGCGAGCCGATCGTGATCACCGGTTCGCCGACCCGCACCTTCGACGAATCGCCGAGCCTGACCACCGGCAGTTTCGTCGCGTCGATCTTCAGCACCGCGACGTCGCTCTGCGCATCGACGGTCAGCACGGTCGCCTTGAATTCGCGCCGGTCGATCAGGCGAACCGTCAGGTCGGTCGCCTGGTCGACGACCTGCGCGGACGTCAGGATCACGCCGTCGGCACTGATGATGAACCCGGAGCCACTGCCCGCCAGCGTACGCGGCGCGCTATCCGGCGTCGGCGGTGGCTGCGGCACGCCACGCTGGAAAAACGCGGCCAGCGGATCGTCGGCATCGAGCGCGGAGACGGTCGCCGCGGCCGGCGCGCTCGCCTGCGCATCGGCTGGCGCGGCCTCGCTGATGTGTACGACGGCCGGGCCGTAACGCTCGACGATCGCGGGAAAATCGACGGGCGCCGCGCCGGGCTGCGCGACGCGCTTCTCCTTCGCCACGGGCGGCGCGGCGCTTGCCGCGATGGCGGCCGGCTGCAGCGACAGGCAACCGGCAAACACACTCCCGATCAGCGCGGCGCGAAGCACGGCGCGGACAAGCGTCAGGCGAACCACGGTGCACCTCCCCCGGCGGTCGTCGCGCCGCCGATGCGCGCGACGCGCATGCGGCCGACAAGCCCCAGTACACGCTCCATTTATAGTCCACTCCGCGTGCCAGAGCATACGAATCGCAACCCCGCGCAGCGGCCGCGCATGCGCCACAGAGCGGCTGCAGCATTCGTTCCGGTCAAACCGGGCGTTTCGTCAATCCGCACAATTCCGGCGTTCGCGAGCATGCACCGCGAGCGTTTGCGTTGAACCGGCATTCGTCGCTGCGTCGCCGTCGTTACCTCAATATGCCGGTGCGGATCGACGTGCGGCGTCCGTTTCACGCGCCGCCGATCTCATGCGCAAGCGTCGAAAGCGTGCGCAGCAGCGGCACGAACGCATCCGCCGACGTGTTGCCGAAGCCGAGCACAAGCCCGTTGTGCGCGGTATCCGCGTGCATCGAGAAGCCCGACAGCGCGAACGGCCCGATCCCGTACGCACGCGCGGCGCTGACGAGCGCGCGATCGGCGTAGCGCGTCGGCAGGCGCAGCGTCAGATGCAGCCCGCACGGGCCGCCCTCGACACGATGCGGCACCGTGAAGCCGCCGTCGAGCGCGGCGAGCAGCGCCTGCCGGCGATCGCGATAGAGCCGGCGCATCCGCCCGAGGTGCCGGCCGTATTCGCCCGTCTCGATGAAGTCGGCGAGCGCGAGCTGCACGTGGCGCGTGCCGCCGCGCAGCATTTCCGGCAGCACCGTCTGCACCGCGGCGAGCAACGCTTCCGGCAGCACGAGGAAGCCGAGCCGCAGCGCCGGAAACATCGTCTTGCTGAACGAGCCGAGATACACGACCGGCGAATCCGGCGCGAGCCCCTGCATCGCGCCGATCGGCTCGCCGGTGTGGCGGAACTCGCTGTCGTAGTCGTCTTCGATGATCCACGCGCGATGGCGGCGCGCGGCGTCGATCAGCGCCAGCCGGCGCGAGATCGACAGCACCGCGCCGGTCGGGAACTGGTTCGACGGCGTCGTGTAGACGAGTCGCGGCGTCCGGTCGCGCCAGTCGTCCGCGTGCACGCGCATCCCTTCGCGGTCGACCGGCATCGCGACCACGTCGAGGTCGGCCGCCTGCATCGCGGTGCGCGCGCCGCGATAGCCGGGCTCCTCGACCCACACCGTGTCGCCGGGATTCGTCAGCAACTGCCCACACAGCGCGATCGCGCCTTGCGCGCCCTCGGTCATCACGATCTGCTCGGGTTCGCAGCGCACGCCGCGCGTCACCGCCAGATGGCGCGCGATCGATTCGCGCAGCGCGGGCTCGCCGAGCGGATCGCCATAGCCGAGCAGGTCGCGTCCGGCGCGGCGCAGCGCGCGATCGATCGCATGCCGCCATGCGTCGACCGGAAAATGCGCGAGCGCGGGCACACCCGGACGAAAGCCGTCGAATTCGCCGGCGCCGATCAGGCTCGGGCGGATCCGCGCGAGCCGCTGCGCGACGGCCGGTGCCGCAGCCCGCCGGCGCGGCGCGCTCCGG
>NZ_JAAGPL010000412.1:0-243 GCF_017104785.1 Burkholderia sp. Ac-20353
TGCTGTGTATATTGAGTGCGAGTACGGACAAGAGTTACGGCGAATAACGTGTGGTGACAGCCTCCATGTGGCCATGCTTGTCATCAGCTGAGCACTGTGGGACAGGGTCAGTGTGGTTAGTTAGCTTCTATCTATACTCGCTGATAGATGTCGGTTTCATTGTGCTAGCGATTGTATTTGATTTCTCTAACTGGCGTTCGGTGTTTATTTCTTTTTTTTTTTTTTTTTTTTTTTTTTCAAGCC
>NZ_JAAGPL010000413.1:0-2055 GCF_017104785.1 Burkholderia sp. Ac-20353
TCGCGCCGTCCGGATTCGGCAGGCCGAACGAGCGCGCGAGCGCCTGGCTGACTTCCTGCACGGCGACGCCGAGCCGTCCGCGCGTGACCTTGCCGGTTCGCAGCAGCTGGTCCTTCACGTCGAGCGCGAGATCGATCGGAATCGCGAACGCGAGCCCCTGATAGCCGCCGGTCTTCGTGTAGATCATCGAATTGATCGCGATCACGCGGCCGTTCAGGTCGAACAGCGGCCCACCCGAATTGCCGGGATTGATCGGCACGTCGGTCTGGATGAACGGGATATAGCTCTCGCCCGGCAGTGAACGGGATTTCGCGCTGACGATGCCCTGCGTGACCGTGTTCGCGAACCCGTATGGCGAACCGATCGCCATCACCCAGTCCCCGACCTCGGTGCGCGCTGGGTCGCCGGTCACGACGGTCGGCAGGTTGCGCGCGTCGATCCGGATCACCGCGACATCGGACACGGGATCGCTGCCGATCACCTGGCCCTTGAACTGCCGCTTGTCGGTCAGCTTCACGTCGACCGTGGCCGCGTCGCCAACCACGTGCCGGTTCGTCAGGATGATGCCGTCCGTACTGACGATGAACCCGGAGCCGAGGCTCACCTCCTCGCGGTTGCCGATCACGCGGCGCGCGAAGAATGGCGCGAGCGGATTGTCCGGCGAGATGCCCGGCGGAAGCTGGATGCCCATCTGCGTCACCTCGCGTGTGACGCTGATGTTGACGACCGCCGCGCCATACCGCTTCACGAGCGCCGCAAAGTTCGGCAGCGTCACCGACGCCCCCGCGCTCGCGGCCCCGCCTTGCGCCGGCTTGTCGGCGGCCGCGGCCGCCCCGCTTGTCGCGACCATTGCCGCCATTGCAATTGCGGCGAACATCGCGAGCGTCGCGGCCCCCCGCTTGGCGCTGCGCGCCCTCATCTCGGCGGCACGGCCACGGGCTGCGCCGGACGCTGCGGAATCACCGATTTGCCCCAGTTCGCGCCGAACCGGTTTTGCTCGGCCGACAGGTTGAACGTGCCGAGCCGATTCGACGGCGCCTTCGCGAGGCCTTCCGCAGCCGTCTGCGACGCGCCCGCCTCCGGCGTTGCCGTGGGCTTGAGCTGCGCGCTCAGGCAGTCGTACGACAGCGCGCGCTTGCCGTCCACTTCCGCGTCGACGCAAACCGGCTTCGTCGCCGACGCCGGCTGGCTGCCGGCCGCCGGCGGTTGACCGCCCTGCGCATGCGCGACGCTCGCCAGCCACAGGCAGGCGAACGCCATGTGTCCCTTCCACCGTCCGGTCATGTCTCGCTCCTTTCGCGCTGATGCCAAATCACGGCACGCTCATACCAGCTTATACCGTCGCCACGCGGTCACCCTGACCACCCTAGCCACCCTGGTCAGGCCCCGTCGCGCATCGGCGCGCGGGCGACGAAACGGGCGAATGCCGCGTGATCGGACGGCGCGATGTCCGGCATCGGCGCGGTGTCCAGCTGCGCCCACGCGTCGCGCACGCCGTCGACCGGCTGCCAGGCCTGCACCTGCGCACCGGTCGGAAACAGCGTCGCCTCCGGCTCGCGGTAGTCGATCCGGAAAAACCGCGGCGCGTCGGCACCCGCCGCCCACAGATCCCCGACGTCCCGCACGCGCGCTTCGAACCAGAACCGCACCCAGCGCACCGCGTCGGCGTCCGGCTGCGGATCGGTCGGCGCGCGCTCGTCCGGCACCCGGATAAAGCCGGCCAGCGCCAGCAGGACAGCCGCGAGATCGTCGTCGCGCAACGACGGGTACGACCACAGATCCTGCACGTCCGCGCATGCGAGCACGGTCGTAAACCGGCTCATCGTGAACGCCGGCCACACGCGCCGCACGAGCGCGTAATGTCGCTCCCACTGCTCGACGAAGCGCGCGCGATGGCGCGCCGACACGCGCACGTCGCGCGCGCCCCGGACAGTCAGCTCGTCGGGCTGGTAGTGGCGGGTCGTCAGCGCGCACCGCACCGCCAGCCGCGCGCTCCGATGCCGCGCATAGCCCGGCATGCCGGGCATCGGCTCGAGCGCGCCGGCACACAGCGGA
>NZ_JAAGPL010000414.1:0-234 GCF_017104785.1 Burkholderia sp. Ac-20353
TAAAAAAAAAAAAAGACAATTATCAGAATGGGGTCTTGTCGCTCAGCAAATGATAAAATATATGTGCCGCCTCGCAGGTCCTTTCCGTTGACGCCGTTTCTCCGCTTTGTATCACCTCCGTCTTTACGTCACTTACTTCTCTCTTGCACGACGTTCAGTTACTCGCTACTTCTCTCTCTGCCTGTTCAAGTTTGTCCACTGCGTGTCCATTCTATGTTTGCTACCTTTTTCCTT
>NZ_JAAGPL010000415.1:0-2645 GCF_017104785.1 Burkholderia sp. Ac-20353
GCGCGAACGCGCGCAGGCCCGCGAAATGGCTGTCGACGACCTGCTCGGGGCTCGCGGGGGCGGCCGCCCCCGTGCCGGCGTCGCCGCCCGGTTGCGCCGCGAAGATCTGCGCGAGCGAACTGCGCGCGTCGTCGACCTTGTCCTGCGCGCGCGATGCGAGATTGCGCGCGCCGCCCGGCGCATCGCCGAGTGCGGTGTCGCGCGCGAGCGCAACCATCAGCCGGGACAGCGGCGAATCCGCGGACGACAGCATCCGCGCGACCTGGATGCTCTGCGCAAGCGTCGCCGTGTGCTGCAGCCGGAGGTCGGCCAGATAGTCGTCCCAGATCTTCAGGTAGTCGTTCAGATAGCGCTGCCGGACGTCGCGCGCCCACGCGGCCGCGTCGTTCGCATTCGGGATTTCCGACGCACCGAGGTTCAGCACCCACACCTCCTCTCGCCCGTACGCGTCGATGGCGGCCGGCAGCCGCGGCGCGAACACGTTCCGGTAACCGTTGCGCGTATAGAGCCCCGGCACGCCATCGACGAGCGGCTTGCCACTCTCGCGGCGGAACACGAGCGACGCATCGGGGCCGACCGCACGCGCGACGCTGAAGTCGTACGACGCGGTCGCGGGACGCAGCGTACGCGCGAGCTGGCCGTACAGCCGTTGCGAAAACGGCACCTGCCGCAGCCGCTCGCGCACGTCGGCAACGAGCCGCTCGTTCATCGGGAACGGCGATACCGCGACGCGGTTGCCGAACAGCGCCGCGAGATGCGCGCGCAACGCGGCGCGCTGCGCCGGCGAGAAATCGGCCGGCAGCGCGCGCTCCATCTCGAGATCGACGACGGCCTGCACGAACGCGGGATCGTAATGCGCGCTGTCGTACATCATCAGATACGCCTTCAGCGCCGCATACGCGTATTCGCTGTCGCCCGGCTGCGCATCGCGCAGCGCGGCCTCCATCCGGTTCGCGGCGATCGGCAGCAGCACATCGTCGAGCGCGCGCCGGTAGACGACATCCACGGCCTCCTCGATCTTCTCGCCCTGGAACAGCCCCCAGCGGTACGCCAATGGCGGCTGGGCGAGATCGATGCCGCCCGCGTTCGACAGGTTGCCGAGCGCATCGAGCACGGGCAGCAGCCGCGCGACGTCGGCCGCATCGGCAATCTTCGCGCGACCGATCTCCGCGTCGACGGCCGGCACGCGTGCGGCGACTTCGGCGAGATACGCGCGGTTGTTCGAATAGCTGCGCAGCCACGCGAACAGCACCGCGACGCACACGAGCGCGAGTGCGACGTAGCCGGCGGCCCGCAGCACGCGCCGCCGCTGGTGCCAGCGCAGGTTGCTGCCCGCGAGTGCCGCCTCGCGGAAGATGTGCTCCTGCAGCAGCGATCTCAGGAAGAAGCTGCGCCCGGCCGAGCCCGCCTGCGCGACGGGCGGCACGCCTTCGATCTTCAGGAAGCGCTTGATGCCGCTCATCACGCGGTCGAATGCGGTGCCCTCCTGCGTGCCGCTCGTCAGGTAGACGCCGCGCAGCATTGGCATCGGCTCGAAGCTCGACACCGAGAACACCTCGGCGACGAACTGGCCGAGCAGGTCCTGCAGGTCGGCGATCTGCTGCGGCAGCAGATAGCTCATCTCGCGCTGGCGCGCGTCGGTCTGCGACGCGAGCAGTTCGGGCAACGCGTCGTTGAGCCGCCGGTGCAGCAACTGATACTCGCGGTCGAACATCGCGCGCAGGTCGAAGCCGGGTTGTTCGCTCTGCGCGAGCGGGAACGTGAAGCCCCACACCTGCGCGCACTCCGCGCGGCCGAAGCCGCTGAAGTATTCGGCGAAGCCCGCGAGCAGGTCGGCCTTCGTCACGAGCAGATACACGGGGAAACGGATCCCGAGCTGCGCGCGCAGCTCGAGCAGGCGCTTGCGCAGCACCATCGCGTGCTGCGTGCGCTCGGCCTCGGACGCGCCGAGCAGGTCCGCGACGCTGATCGTCAGCATCGCGCCGTTCAACGGCTGGCGCGTGCGGTATTTCTTCAGCAGCTCGACGAAGCCTTTCCACTCGGCCTCGTCGAGCGCGCGATTGCCTTCGTGCGTCGTGTAGCGGCCGGCCGTGTCGATCAGCACCGCGTCGTTCGTGAACCACCAGTCGCAGTGCCGCGTGCCGCCGACACCGCGAATCGCCGCGCGGCCAAACTGCTCGGCGAGCGGGAAGCTGAGCCCGGAGTTGACGAGCGCCGTCGTCTTGCCCGACCCCGGCGCGCCGATGAACACGTACCACGGCAGCTGATACAGGTACTGGCGCGACAGCCGCCCGAACCAGCGCGACCAGTCGAGGCTGCGCATGCCGTCGGCCGGCCCGAAGCGGACCTTCTTCAGCAGCGTCGCGGCCTCGTCGAAACGGCTGCGCAGCTCGTCGAGCTGGGCCTTCGCGGGGTCGCCCGCCGCGTCGGGCCGCGGCGCTGCTTCGCGCAGCTGATTCAGCAGTTGCGCGTTCAGCCGCCCGGCCCGCCAGCTTTGCCACGCGGTGCGCGCGCCCCAGGCGGCGAACAGCGCGGCGATCGTCAGTGCGCGCGCCCAGCCGCTTTCGAGCGGCCGGACGTCGGCGAACGCGAGCAGCGGCCCCGCGAGCCAGATGAAGCACGCGAGCACGACGAGACCAGCCAAT
>NZ_JAAGPL010000416.1:0-2439 GCF_017104785.1 Burkholderia sp. Ac-20353
TCGCGCCGGAGCCCGGCGCAGAAGCGATCGCAATCGCAATCGCGATCGCGCCGCCGAGCGCGGACGCCCGCCCGCCGCATATACCGGCCGATCCGGCGCGCGACGCGGCGGCCACGGTACTCGACACCGCCGTATTCGACGCCACCGTGCCCGACGCCGCCGTGCCCGACGCCGACCTGCCGTCGCCCTCACCGGCCCGGCCAGGCCCCCGGCACGACCCGCAACGGATGCTGCGCGTGCGCGCCGAGCAGCTCGACCGGCTGCTGAGCCTGTCCGGCGAATCGCTCGTCGAATCGCACTGGCTGAAGCCGTTCACGGAATCGATCCTGCGCATCAAGCGGACGCAACGCGATATCGCGCGCTCGCTCGACGTGCTCGTCGAAACGCTGACGGACCGGCTCGACCAGACCGCGCTCGCATCGCTGAACGACGTGCGTCAGGGGCTCGGCAACCTGCAGTTGCAACTCGGCACGCGCCTCGACGAACTCGACCGCTTCGACCGCCGCAGCACGCATCTCGCGCAGCAGCTGTACGACGAGGCGCTGCGCTGCCGGATGCGGCCGTTCGGCGACGCAACGCACGCGTATCCGCGGATCGTGCGCGATCTCGCGCGCTCGCTCGGCAAGCGCGTCCGCTTCACGATCGTCGGCGAGGCGACGCAGGTCGACCGCGACATCCTCGACATGCTCGACGCGCCGCTCGGCCACCTGCTGCGCAACGCGCTCGACCACGGCGTCGAGACGCCCGACGAGCGCGTCGCGCGCGGCAAGCCGGCCGAAGCAAACGTGACGCTCGAAGCGCGCCACAGCGCGGGCCAGTTGCTGATCTCCGTCAGCGACGACGGCGCCGGCATCGATCTCGACGCGCTGCGCGCGGCCGTCGTGCGGCGCCGGCTCGCCGACGCGGACACGGCCGCGCGGCTCACCGACCACGAGCTGCTCGACTTCCTGCTGCTCCCCGGCTTTTCGATGCGCGACCGGGTGACCGACGTGTCGGGCCGCGGCGTCGGCCTCGACGCGGTGCACGACATGGTGAAGGCCGTGCGCGGCACCGTGCGGATCTTTACCGAGCCGGGCCGCGGCGTGCGCTTCGTGCTGCAGCTGCCGCTCACGCTGTCGATCGTCCGCAGCCTGCTCGTCGACGTCGGCGGCGAAACGTATGCGATCCCGCTCGCGCACGTGCGCCGCACGCTCGAACTCGCGCGCAGCGACATCGACCTGCTCGAAGGCCAGCAGCATTTCCGCTTCGACGGCCGCGCGATCGGGCTCGTCACCGCGCGCCAGCTGCTCGGCGCGCGTGCGCCGGAACACGTGCGCGACAGCATCGCGACCGTCGTGATCGGCGACGAACGGGATACCTACGGCATCGCGGTCGACCGCTTCCTCGGCGAATGCATGCTGGTGATCCAGCCGCTCGACCGCCGGCTCGGCAAGGTCAAGGACATCGCGGCGGCCGCGCTGCTGGAGAACGGCGATCCGGTGCTGATCATCGACGTCGAGGACCTGCTGCGCTCGGTCGACAAGCTCGTGCACGGCGGCCAGCTCGACAAGGTGCAGCGTGCGCAGCATGCGGCCGTCGTGCGGCGCCGGCATGTGCTGGTGGTCGACGATTCGTTGACGGTCCGCGAACTGGAGCGCAAGCTGCTCGAAAAGCGCGGCTACGCGGTCACCGTCGCGGTCGACGGGATGGACGGCTGGAACGCGCTGCGCGGCGCCGATTTCGATCTCGTCGTGACCGACATCGACATGCCGCGCATGGACGGCATCGAGCTCGTCACGCTGATCAAGCGCGACGCCGCGCTGAAAACGCTGCCCGTGATGATCGTGTCGTACAAGGACCGCGAGGAAGACCGCCGCCGCGGGCTCGACGCGGGCGCCGACTACTACCTCGCGAAGAGCAGCTTCCACGACGAAACCCTGCTCGACGCGGTGCGCGACCTGATAGGAGAAGCCCGCTCGTGAACATCGGCATCGTCAACGACCTTCCGCTGGCCGTCGAGGCGCTGCGCCGCGCGATCGCAAGACGGCCCGAGCACCGCGTGCTGTGGGTCGCGACCGACGGCGCGCAGGCCGTCGAGTTCTGCGCCGCGCAGCCGCCCGACATCGTGCTGATGGACCTGATCATGCCGAAGTTCGACGGCGTCGAGGCAACGCGGCGGATCATGTCGTCCGGCAAGCCGTGCGCGATCCTGATCGTGACGAGCAGCATCGGCGCGAACGCGTGGCGCGTGTACGAGGCGATGGGCGCCGGCGCGCTCGACGCGGTCGACACGCCGCGGCTCGGCGCGGGTGCGAACGGCGACACCGCGCAACTCCTGCTCGCGAAGATCGACCAGATCGGCCGGCTGCTCGACAAGCCGCCGGGCCCCGCCCGCCCCACAACGGAAAAGCGACCGGTGAGGCAAGCGGAGCGGAAGCGGATGTAGACTGGCGGATCTGT
>NZ_JAAGPL010000417.1:0-2578 GCF_017104785.1 Burkholderia sp. Ac-20353
GTATGCGATCGACTAACGACGTCTACCCAGTGACGCTCTGAGAGGCCAGCATGTGTCCACCAAACGGAGGTGGACACCTATGTCAGAGCATGACTCAGAGTTGCAGGTCGTTTCGCGCAGCCGCGACGGGCGGCGGCGTTACGACGAGAAGGGCAAACGCGCGCTGGTCGAGGCGGCGCTGCGTCCGGGTATGTCCGTGGCACGCCTGGCGCAGGAGCACGGGGTCAACGCCAATCTACTGCGCAAGTGGATCACGAAGTACCTACTCGAGCGCGAGAGCAGCCGCTGTGCATCCGACGGTGCCGTCGTCGTGGACTCGGGCGGTGATGCGCCGGTGCGCGACGGCGTTCCGGTGGTGATCCAGGGCGAGACACCTGCAACCGCATTCGTACCAGTCGTAGCCGCTGCTGCGGCGACGCCATCTGTCACGGCTACTCCAATCGCGTTTGCACTGAAGGTGCGCCTGCCCAACGGCGTCGAGTTCAACCTGGGCCAAGCCGGCATCGACGAACTGAGCACGCTGGTCCAGATGTTCGGGAGGCTGCCGTGTTCCGGTTCGACGACGAGCTGAAGGTCTACCTCCATCGCGATCCGGTGGATTTCCGCTGCGGGATCAACAGTCTGTCGATCCTGGTGGAACAGGCGATGCACCTGAGCCCGATGGCGCCCGCGCTGTTCGTGTTCGGCAACCGGCGTCGCGATCGCATCAAGATCCTGGGCTGGGAACGCAACGGCTTCTGGCTGCTGCTCAAGCGGCTCGAAGCGGGCGACCGCTTCGTGTGGCCCGACAGCAAGACGGCGGTGGTGACGCTGAGCGTCGAGTTGCTGCACTGGCTTGTCGACGGCGCCGATATCGCCGCAATTGAGCGCCATCCCAAGCGAAACTATCTGCGCGTAAGCTGAACGCGCGATCGGCATGCTGGTCAAAGCGGCATGCCGATCAACGTCACCATCGATGCCGACGAACTGAAGGCGCTGCTCGCGATGCGCGAGCAGCATGACGCGCTTCGGCGCGAGCGTGACGAGTTGCAAAGCACGTTGCGCATGGTGACGGCGGAGCGCGATCTTGCCGAGGAACGGCTGCGCGCCTACCGGCGCGAGCTGTTCGGCGCGAAGAGCGAAGCGCGCGAGTCCGATCAGCTCGGCCTGTTCAACGAAGCCGAGGTGCTCGGCGCATCCGCGACACCCGCACAAGAAGACACGCCCGGAACGAAGGTTGCCGCGCATACGCGCAACAAACGTGGCCGCAAGCCGCTCGATCCCGCCCTGCCGCGCGATATCCACCGTCACGAACTGCCTGAGGCCGAACGGTTCTGTGCCAACGACGGCCATGCGCTCGTTGAGATCGGCGTGGAAATCAGCGAGCAATTGAACGTGATTCCGGAGCAAATTCGGGTCACCCAGCATCAGCGCGTCAAGTACGCATGCCCATGCTGCGACCTGGGCATCAAGGTCACGCCGGCACCCGCGCGCATCATCCCGCGAGGGCTGCTCACCGAATCGGCGCTCGCATGGGTCGCCGCGGGCAAATATCAGTTCGGCATGCCGCTGTACCGGCAAGCGGGTCTGCTGCGGCGCTTCGGCGGCGACATCTCGTCGAACACGCTGGCGGCGAGTATGGTGCGCGTGGGCCTGGCGACGCAGCCCGTGATCAACCTGCTACGCGACGCGCTGCTGGATGCCGAACTGATCTACTGCGACGAGACTACCTTCCAGGTCCTGAAGGAAGAAGGACGACAGCCGCAGACAAAGAGTTACCTCTGGGCGCAGATGACCGACTCAGACACGCCCGTGCGCGTGTTCACCTACACGCCCGGTCGCGGCGGCAAGCTGGCCGATAAGCTGTTCGACGGCGTTCGCGAAGGTGCGGTGCTGATGACCGACGGGTACGCCCCTTACGACGGCATCGCTCAACGTCATCGGCTCATCCATCTTGCATGTTGGACGCATGCTAGGAGGGGCTTTGTGCGAGCGGAAGACAACGTCCCGAAGGCGGCGCGTACGCCCGATCTGCTGGCTACGCGCTTCATCAAATTGATCGGCAAACTGTTTGCCGCCGAGGCGCGCAGCCAAACATGGGAAGCGCAACGACGACAGCGGCTGCGACGACGATACAGCACTCGCGTGCTAGAACTCATCCACCGACTGATGCTGGAGCACCTACCCAACGTCGTGCCCGGAAGCCTGCTGGGCAAGGCGTTGAATTACATGCAGGGGCAATGGCCAAAGCTCGTCCGCTACATCGAAAACGGCGACTGGGCCATCTCGAACAACCCTTGTGAGAACGCCATCAGGCCATTCTGTTTAGGCCGCCGCGGCTGGATGTTCGCCGACACTGTCGCCGGTGCGAACGCGAGCGCAAACCTGTATTCGCTCGTGGAAACGTGCCGCGCTAACCGCATCGATCCGTACCACTACCTCCACTGGCTCTTCCAAAAACTTCCACTTGCCACGACCGTCGAGGACTACGACGCGCTGTTGCCGTGGAAGATGCCCGCCGACCTGCGCTGAGTCGCCGCTGCCACACCTCGGAGTTCGACGCTACCACTCTGAGAGGCGTGAATTAATGACCGCGTAC
>NZ_JAAGPL010000418.1:0-2453 GCF_017104785.1 Burkholderia sp. Ac-20353
CGCGCGTGTGGCCGCGCGAAACCGCGCCGATCGCCGACCCGCTCGCGGGCGCGAAGCGGCTGCCGGTCGGCTGGAACATGCTCGGGCGCGTCGTCGACGCGTCGGGCCGGCCGCTCGACGGCCTCGGCCCGCTGGCGTCGAAGGTCGACGCGCCGTTGTCCGCGCCGTCGATCAACCCGCTCGAGCGCGAGCCGATCCATCACGTGCTCGACGTCGGCGTGCGCGCGATCAATGCGCTTCTCACCGTCGGCCGTGGCCAGCGGATGGGCCTGTTCGCGGGCTCCGGCGTCGGCAAGTCGGTGCTGCTCGGCACGATGGCGCGCTACACGAGCGCCGAGGTGATCGTGATCGGGCTGATCGGCGAGCGCGGCCGCGAAGTGAAGGAATTCATCGAGCAGATTCTCGGCGAGGACGGGCTTGCGCGCTCGGTCGTCGTCGCGGCGCCGGCCGACGTGTCGCCGCTGTTGCGGATGCAGGGCGCCGCGTACGCGACGTCGCTCGCCGAGTATTTCCGCGACCAGGGCAAGCACGTGCTGCTGCTGATGGATTCGCTGACCCGCTACGCGATGGCGCAGCGCGAGATTGCGCTCGCGATCGGCGAGCCGCCCGCGACCAAGGGCTATCCGCCGTCGGTGTTCGCGAAGCTGCCCGCGCTCGTCGAGCGCACCGGCAACGGGCCGGAAGGCGGCGGCTCGATCACCGCGTTCTACACGGTGCTGACGGAAGGCGACGACCAGCAGGATCCGATCGCCGATTCGGCGCGCGCGATCCTCGACGGCCACGTCGTGCTGTCGCGCGCGCTCGCCGAGGCCGGCCACTATCCGGCGATCGACATCGAGGCGTCGATCAGCCGTGCGATGACCGCGCTGATCGACGAGTCGCATCTCGATCGCGTGCGCCAGTTCAAGCAGATGCTGTCGCGCTACCAGCGCAACCGCGACCTGATCGCGGTGGGCGCGTATGCGCCGGGCCGCGACGCGCAGCTCGACCGCGCGATCGCGCTCTATCCGCGCATCGAAGCATTCCTGCAGCAGGGCTTCCGCGAATGCGCACCGTTCGCGTCGAGTCTCGCCGGGCTCGATGCGCTGTTCGACTCCAACGGAGGTTGAAGCTGATGGCTCAAGGCTTTCCCCTGCAGATCCTGCTCGACCGCGCGCAGGAAAACCTCGACGAGGCGACCCGGCAGCTCGGGCACGCGCAGCGCGACCGCACCGCGGCCGCCGACCAGCTCGATGCGCTGCTGCGCTACCGCGACGAATACCACACGCGCTTCGCGCAATCCGCGCAGCATGGGATGCCCGCCGGCAACTGGCGGAATTTCCAGGCGTTCCTCGACACGCTCGACGCGGCGATCGCGCAGCAGCGCGGCGCGCTGGCCGCCGCCGACGCGCGCATCGACGAGGCGCGCCCGCACTGGCAGCAGCAGAAACGCACGGTCGGGTCGTACGAGATCCTGCAGGCGCGCGGCGTCGCGCAGGAAGCGAACCGCGCCGCGAAGCGCGAACAGCGCGAGGCCGACGAGCATGCCGCGAAGGTGCTGCGGATGCGGGCCGACGCGGCCAGGTCGACGTAACCGCCCACCGGATTCGCACGATTCACACGATTCGCACGAGAGAACGCCATGCCTTCCCTGTCCATGCTCGGTACGCTGATCGATACCGCCGCTTCCGCCCTCAAGGGCGCCCGCAAGACGGACGCGACTGACGTGTCGGCGTCTGCGTCCAACGGCGGCGCGAGCGCCGCGCCGGTGCCGTTCGCGCGAACGCTGCAGCAAAGCGTCGCGACGCAGCGCGCGGCGGCGGCCGCGACGGATGCGTCCGGCGCGTCCGGTGCATCGGTTGCCGCATCGCTACGGCGCGCGGCCGACGACGCGACGTCGAAGGCCACCGACAGCACGAAATCATCCGGCCCGTCCGACGACAAGACCGCCGCCACCAACCCGGACGCGGCCGCGCTCGCCGCCGCGGTTGCCATACAGGCACAATTGCAGGCGCGCCCTGACGGCACGGCCTCCTCAACGTCGACGACGTCCACGACGTCCACGACGTCCACGACCTCCGCGACGTCCATGACCGACGCACCGTCGGCCGACATGCTTGCGCGCACGAGCGACCTGGCGTCCGCTGCGGGCCATGCCGAGCCGGCGACGAGCCGCGACGCGCTGCATGCGGCGCTCGAGAAACTCTCGGGCGGCGCGAGCGGCGTCGCGCTGCCGACCACCACCGGCGCCGCGGCCCCGCAGCAGACCGCGGCCACCACTGCCGCGCCGCTCACGCCGAAGATGCCGACTTTCGACAAGGCGCTCGCCGACGTGAAGGGCACACTCGCGGCCGCGCCGGCCCAGACGCAGACGCCCGCCGCGCAGGCACTGCAGGCCGACGCGGCAGCCAAGTCCGAGACAGGAGCCGGCGCGGCGCATGCGCTCGCGGCCACGCAGGATGGTGTCGATCCGG
>NZ_JAAGPL010000419.1:0-2568 GCF_017104785.1 Burkholderia sp. Ac-20353
GCCCGGCGTGCGCAGCCGCGCGTGCTCGGCGCACGCGAGCAGCGTGCCGACCGGCACGACCGGCAGCCCGCGCCCGAACGCGAGGCCTTGCACGATGCCGGTTGCGGTGCGCAGGCCCGTGAACGAGCCGGGGCCCGCGCCGAACGCGATCGCGTCGCAGTCGGCAAGCGTCAGCCCGGATTCGGCGAAGAGTTCCTGGACGGCCGGCAGCACGCGCGTGCTCGACACGGCGCCCGTCAGTTCGTGGCGGACCCAGCTTTGCAGGGAGGAAGCGGCGGATTCGGCGGTGGCCGAGCGCAGCAGCGCGACCGAGCAGTATTCGGTCGACGTATCGATGGCGAGGAGCACTGTTTGCGTCATGGCCGACATTGTAATGCGGCGCCCCGCTCCCACGGGCGATTGCCGCGGATCACACCGCACGCCGGGTGTCCGCGGCGGTTTGGAAGGATCGCTCGACCCCGCGCGCCTGTCCGCTTGTTAAGATCGCCCGACTCGAAACCCTTACCGGAGACACCCGATGAGCGAAATCACCGCCCGATTCGACCAAGCCCAGATCGACGTCAAGCAACTGACCGAGCGCCCCGGCAACCTGACCCTGTTGCGCCTCTACGCGCTCTTCAAGCAAGCGACCGACGGCGATGCGCATGGCGACAAGCCGGGCTTCACCGACATCGTCGGCAAGTACAAGTACGACGCGTGGGACGCGCTGAAGGGCACGTCGCAGGATGCGGCGAAGCAGCAGTACGTCGAGCTCGTCGAATCGCTGAAGAACGGCACCGCGTCCTGATCGCGACGCATAGTGAAATCGGCAGTGGCGCAGCGCAGCAAAAATCATTATAATGCCGGCTGCGTCACTTCCGCGCTCGGCCCGTTGGCCGATCCGGCCTGACGTCTCGTAGCGTTAAGCTCCAATCCGGTTTAGAACCTGTCCCCTTCCTGCTTCGGCTCTCGCGGCCGTCAATTATCAGGCTGGCGGCAACGCTGTCATAGCACGCCGCACCCAAAACAGCTTCTAGCCTCATCCGCCTCGTGACTGGCGGATTGCACCCGTTTTCCGATTTGCTCGTTGAATCCGACAACTTGGGTATGCGCGATTGGCGCCGACGTTTCACCCACTGTGTTTCAAGGATTGTTATGACTTCGAGCATTTCCACCAGCCCCCTCAACGCGACCGCCGACAAGGCGCTCGGTCTCGACGAAGCCGCGCAGGCCGCTGCCGCGCCGGCCGCCGACGAGCCGACCTTCGCGTCGCTCGGGCTGTCGCCGGAGATCGTCTCCGCGCTGGAGGCCGCCGGCTACGTGAAGCCGACGCCGGTCCAGCAGCGCGCGATCCCGGCCGGCATCGCCGGCCGCGACCTGCTGGTGTCGAGCCCGACCGGCTCGGGCAAGACCGCCGCATTCATGCTGCCCGCGATCGAGCGTTTCGCGCAGCTCCAGAAGGCGCAGGCACAGCAGCCGCGCGCTCCGCGCGAGCCGAACGGCGGTGATCGCCGCGGCCGCCGCCCGCAGCCGGTCGCGCGCCCGGGCCTCCTCGTGCTGACCCCGACCCGTGAACTCGCGATGCAGGTGACGACCGCCGCATCGACCTACGGCAAGCATCTGAAGCGCCTGCGCACCGTCAGCATCCTCGGCGGCGTCGCATACGGCCAGCAGCTGATGCTGCTCGCGAAGAACCCGGAGATCCTCGTCGCGACCCCCGGCCGCCTGCTCGACCACCTCGAGCGCGGCCGCATCGACCTGTCCGAACTGAAGATGCTCGTGCTCGACGAAGCCGACCGCATGCTCGACATGGGCTTCATCGAGGACATCGAAACGATCGTCGACGCAACGCCCGAGTCGCGCCAGACGATGCTGTTCTCGGCCACGCTCGACGGCAAGATCGGTTCGCTGACGAGCCGCCTGCTGAAGGATCCGGAGCGCATCGAGATCCAGCAGCGCCTCGAATCGCGCACGAACATCGCGCAGACCGTGCACTACGTCGACGACCGCGATCACAAGGATCGCCTGCTCGATCACCTGCTGCGCGACGACGCGCTGGACCAGGCGATCATCTTCACGGCGACCAAGATCGATGCCGACCAGCTCGCCGGCCGCCTCGCGGACGCAGGCTTCGAATCGGCCGCGCTGCACGGCGACCTGCCGCAGGGCGCCCGTAACCGCACGATCCGTGCGCTGCGCGAGCGCCGCGTGCGCGTGCTCGTCGCGACCGACGTCGCGGCGCGCGGCATCGACATCCCGGGCATCACGCACGTGTTCAACTACGACCTGCCGAAGTTCGCCGAAGACTACGTGCACCGTATCGGCCGTACCGGCCGCGCGGGCCGCTCGGGCATCGCAGTCAGCCTCGTGCATCACGCCGAGCAAGGCGCGCTGAAGCGTATCGAGCGCTTCGTGCGCTCGCCGCTGCCGGTCAACGTGATCGAAGGCTTCGAGCCGCGCAAGGCGCCGCCGCGCAACGATCGCGGCACCGGCGGCCGCGGCCGTCCGGGTGGCGGTAACGGCGGTCGCCGTTTCGGCGGCAAGCCGGGCGGCGGTCACGGCAACGGCAGCGGCCGCAGCTATGGCGGC
>NZ_JAAGPL010000420.1:0-2520 GCF_017104785.1 Burkholderia sp. Ac-20353
TGCTGCGCGACGAGCAGGTTCTCGACGACGGTCAGCGACTTGAACAGGCGGATGTTCTGGAACGTCCGCACGAGGCCCTTCAGCGCGATCCGGTGGCTCGACAGCCCCGCGATCTGATGGCCGTCGAGCACGACGTCGCCCGAGGTCGGCTTGTAGAAGCCGCCGACGCAGTTGAACACCGTGGTCTTGCCCGCGCCGTTCGGCCCGATGATCGCGAACACCTCGTCGCGGCGCACGTCGAAATCGATCCCGTCGACGGCGAGCAGCCCGCCAAAGCGCATCTGCAGCCCGGCGACCTTCAACAGTTCTGCATTCGCGCTCATTGCGGCAGCTCCACGTGGGGACGGCTCGCGGGCAGCAGGCCCTGCGGACGCCACATCATCATCAACACCATCACCAGGCCGAAGATCAGCATCCGGTACTCGGCAAAGCCGCGCGCGACTTCGGGCAGGATCGTCAGCAGGATTGCCGCGAGAATCACGCCGAGCTGCGAGCCCATCCCGCCGAGCACGACGATCGCGAGGATCAGCGCCGACTCGATGAAGGTGAACGATTCGGGGTTCACGAGGCCCTGGCGCGCCGCGAAGAACGCGCCGCCGATGCCCGCGAACGCCGCGCCGAGCGTGAACGCCGACAGCTTGATGCGGGTCGGGTTCAGGCCCAGCGAACGGCACGCGATCTCGTCGTCGCGCAGCGCTTCCCACGCGCGGCCCATCGGCATCCGGATCAGGCGGCTCGTCACGAACAGCGTGAAGCAGACGAGCACGAGCGCGAGCAGGTACAGGAAGATCACCACGTGGTCGCCGCTGTATTCCAGCCCGATCAGCTCATGGAACGTCTTCGCACCTTCGACGCTCGCCGAGCGCGCCATCTCGAAGCCGAACACGGTCGGCTTCGGAATGCTCGAGATGCCGTCCGGGCCACCCGTGAGGCTCGTCAGGTTGTTCGCGAGCAGGCGGATGATCTCGCCGAAGCCGAGCGTGACGATCGCGAGATAGTCGCCGCGCAGCCGTAGCACCGGGAAGCCGAGCAGGAAGCCGAACGTCGCCGACGCGATTGCGGCGAGCGGCAGGCATTCCCAGAACGTGAGCCCGAAGTACTGGTTCAGCATCGCGTACGTGTAGCCGCCGACCGCGTAGAAGCCGACATAGCCGAGGTCGAGCAGGCCCGCGAAACCGACGACGATGTTCAGCCCGAGGCCGAGGATCACGTAGATCAGCGCGAGCGTCGCGATGTCGACCGCGCCGCGCGACCCGAAGAACGGCCACACGAGGCCGAACGCGAGCAGCAGCCAGACGACCGTGCGTTGCTGCTGCGCGCCCATCGCGGGCATCGCCGGCAGCTTGACGGCCGTTTTCGCGCGCGTGAGCCACGGCTTGAACAGCTGGAACAGGAACACGGCCGCGACCGCGATCCACACCGGACGCCAGTGCGGTTCGAGCACGACCTGGTAGCCGTCGAGCTTCAGCTGCAGGCCGAGCACGGGCACCGTGAGGATCGCCGTCAGGATCGCGGCGGCCGTCGCGTTCTTCAGCGTATCGCCGAACGAGGCGCCGGCAGCCGGCCGGCGGACGGAAATGACTTGACTCATCTGCGCCTCCCTCAAACCTTTTCGATGTCCGACTTGCCGAGCAGGCCGGTCGGGCGGAAGAGCAGGATCAGCACGAGCAGGCCGAACGCGACGACGTCCTTGTACTCGGCCGGCATGTAGCCTGCTGCGAAGGTTTCGGCCAGCCCGAGCAGCACGCCGCCGAGCATCGCGCCCGGAATGCTGCCGATCCCGCCGAGCACCGCGGCGGTGAACGCCTTGATGCCCGCGACGAAACCGATATACGGGTTCAGCTTGCCGATCGTCAGGCCGATCAGCACGCCGCCGACGGCGGCCAGCATCGCGCCGAGCACGAACGTGAACGAGATCACGCGGTTCGTGTCGATGCCGAGCAGGTTCGCCATCTTCATGTCCTCGGCGCACGCGCGGCATGCGCGGCCCATCCGCGAATGCGAGATGAACAGCGTGAGCGCGATCATCAGTACGAGCGTCACGCAGACGATCAGCAGGCGCGAATACGGAATCGTCACGTCGAAGTCGCCGCCGAGATGGATGTCGAACGCGCCGGAGATCAGCACCGGCACGGACACGTCGCGCGCGCCCTGGCCGATCTGCACGTAGTTCTGCAGGAAGATCGACATGCCGATCGCGGAGATCAGCGGCACGAGGCGCGGCCCGCCGCGCAGCGGCCGGTACGCGACGCGCTCGACGGCAAAGCCGTACAGCCCGGTGACGACCACCGACACGATCAGCGCCGCGCCGAGCACGAGCGGCAGCGGATAGCCGGCGGACACGCCGATCGAGGTCAGGGTCACGAGGCCCACGTACGCGCCGATCATGTAGATCTCGCCGTGGGCGAAGTTGATCATGCCGATGATCCCGTAGACCATCGAGTAGCCGATGGCGATCAACGCATAGATCGCGCCCAGCGTCAGGCCGTTGACCAGCTGCTGGGCGAATTGCGGAAAGAA
>NZ_JAAGPL010000421.1:0-2506 GCF_017104785.1 Burkholderia sp. Ac-20353
GCGGGCGGGCGTGCGCGACTTCATCGACGTGTCCGGGAGCGCGGACGATGCGCTGGGCATCACGCGCGGGTTGCTCGAACACGTCGGCGGCGAGCCGGCGAACCGTCACGGCAAGCTCGTCGCGCTGCTCGGCGCGCGCGCGGGAATGGGCGTGAGCACGCTCGCCGCGAATCTGTCGGTGCTGCTGCAAAAGCGCACAGCGCCCGCGGCAGACAGCGGCGCGACCGCGTTCGGCGCCGCCGTGCCGCACGGCCGGCAGACCGCGCTCGTCGATCTCGGCCTGCCCGCCGGGGACGGCGCGCTGTTCCTCAACACGCGCTGCGAGTTTCATTTCGTCGAGGCCGTGCGCAACCTGCGCCGCATCGACCGCACGTTCGTCAACACCGCGCTGACGCGCCACGCGAGCGGCGTCGCGCTGACCACGCTGCCGCCGAACCTCGCCGACCTGCGCGACGTGTCGTACGCGGCGTGCGTCGGCCTGCTGAACCGGCTGCGCGCGTTCTTCGACCAGCAGATCGTCGATCTCGGCGGATTCTCGAACCTGGAATTCGTCACGCAGATCGCGGCGGCAGCCGATGAGGCGTGGCTCGTCTGCGACCAGGGCGTCGCGTCGATCGTGTCCGCGGTCGACCTGCTCGAAGCGATGCGCGATACGGGCGTCGACATCGGCAAGATGCGACTCGTCGTCAACCAGTACGATCCGGCGCTCAACCTGACGCCGGCCCAGATCGCCGACCGTCTCGGCGTCGCGCTGCTGGCGACGCTGCCTGCGCGCCGCGTGCCGATCGGCGATGCGGCCAACCAGGGCCGGCTGATCGTCGATGCCGCCGAGCGTGATCCGTACGTGCGGGCGCTCGAGCCACTCGCCGAGCGGCTGACGGGCGTCGCCGCCGTGCCGCGCGCGGCTTCGGGCCTCTCAGCGCTCAAGCGCTTCATTCAACCCTCGTCCAAGCGATCGTAAGCGATGGCACACGACATTCAATTTGCCGACGGCGCCGCGCCGTTCTCCCAGACGCAGCAATTCCACGACATCAAGAATGCTGCGCACGAGCACCTGCTGACGCGCATCGAGGAACTCGGCGCCGAGTTCGGCCGCTGGTCGCGACAGGCGATCAACCAGTTCGTCGACCTGGAGATCGACAGCTTCGTGCGCCTGCGCCGCATTCCGCTGAACGAGAACGAGGTGCGCACGATCGCGGAGGCGCTGACGAAGGAGCTCGCGGGATTCGGGCCGATCGAGGACCTGCTCGCGGATCCGCACGTCGAGGACATCCTGATCAACGGCTACAACGACATCTACGTGTCGCGCCACGGGATCCTGTCGAAGCTGCCGGTGCGCTTTACCGACAACGCGCATCTGCTGCGGATCGTGCGGCGGATTCTCGCGCCGATCGGCCGGCGCCTCGACGAATCGAATCCGATGGTCGATGCGCGGCTGCCGGACGGCGGGCGCGTGAACGTCGTGATCGAGCCGCTGTCGCTCGACGGGCCGGTCGTGTCGATCCGCAAGTTCCGCAAGGATCCGCTGAAGCCGTCCGACCTGCTCGGCAACGGCACCTACAACGACGAAATCGGCGCACTGCTCGAGGCCGCGGTGGAGGCGCGCTGCAACGTCCTCGTGTCGGGCGGCACGAGCTCGGGCAAGACGTCGCTGCTCAATGCGCTCGCATTCCATATTCCGGAGCCGGAGCGCGTCGTGACGATCGAGGACACGGCCGAACTGTCGCTGAACCACCCGCACGTCGTGCGGCTCGAGAGCCGGCCCGGCGGTTTCGACGGCACCGGCGTCGTGTCGATCCGCGACCTGCTGCGCAACACGCTGCGGATGCGTCCGGACCGCATCATCGTCGGCGAAGTGCGCGGCGGCGAGGTGCTCGAGATGCTGCAGGCGATGAACACCGGCCACGACGGCTCGATGGGCACCGTGCATGCGAGCTCGCCGCGCGAGTGCCTGTACCGGCTCGAGATGCTGGCCGGCTTCGCCGGCTTCCAGGGCACCGAGTCGAGCCTGCGCCGCCAGATTGCGAACGCGATCGACTTCATCGTGCAGATCGGCCGGCTGTCCAACGGCCGGCGCCGGATCCTGTCGATCACCGAAGTCACGGGGCTGTCGGACAACATCATCGCGACGCAGGAGCTGTACCGCTACGAGGCGCGCGTGACGCCCGACGGCGAGGAGATCGACAACTGGGAATCGCTCGGCATCCATCCGCATTCGCCGAAGCTCGCGCGCTTCCGCCAGACGCTGACGGGCGGCGGGTTCGGTGGCGGCGGTGGGGGATTCGGCGGCGGCGGCTTCGGCGGCTTCGGTCGCGGCGGAGGCTTCAATGTATAGCCTGATGGCCGGCGCGCTTGCGCTCGCGCTCGTCTGCGTGGCCGCCGCGCTGATGCTGTGGCGGCACGGCGAGCTCAAGCGTGCGCGTGCGCATGCGCAGCGCTTCATCGACAGCCGGATCGAGCCGGCCGCGCGCGCGGGCGCGGCGGCGAAAGGCGGGCCCGTGCCTGC
>NZ_JAAGPL010000422.1:0-2181 GCF_017104785.1 Burkholderia sp. Ac-20353
CCGGCGCACGGCCGCACGCAGCGCCGCGCCGTCGAGGTGCCAGCCGGCGCCGTCGAGCGCCAGCACCGCATCCGCGTCGATCCGCCCGTTGACGATCAATTGCGCGCCGGCTGCATGACAGCATGCGAGCGCGTCGGCTGCGAGCCGCGCGAACGCCGCTTCGTCGAACGATTTCACGCGCAGCTGCACGAGCGTCTCGCCGCGCGCCAGCACGGCCGACAGCCGGTCGACGAACGCCCGGCAGTCCGCGTCCGACGCGGACGCGGGCTCGGGCGTGATCACGCAGCAGGACGGGAGCGGCGCGTTCATTGTGCGGCGCGGCGATATGCGGCGGTGACAGCGGTAACGGCGCGCGCGCTCATTCGTCCGCTTCCTTCACGACCTTCGGATACACGCGTACCAGCACGATGCGCGGCCCGTTCATCTTCTTCACGACGACGTCGAAGCGCTCGAACGACACGCGCTGCCCTTCGGACGGCAGGTCGTTCAGCGCCTGGATCACGAGGCCACCGACGGATTCGGCGCGCCCTTCGTCGATGTCGATGCCGAGCGCCTGCTCGAGCGACACGACAGGCAGGCTGCCCTTGCCCATCAGCGTGCCGTCGTCGAGGCGCGTCCAGTCCGAGTCGCCCTGGCGGAACTCGTCGTGGATCTGCCCGACCAGCGCGCCGAGCAGGTTGTCGAGCGTCAGGAAGCCGATCGGCTTCTGGCCCTTGTTGCCGACCAGCGCGAAATGCGGCGCGCCCTTGCGGAAGCGGCGGAACAGGTCGAGCGCGGGTGTGTCCGGCTTCACGTACTGCACGGGGCGCACGTAGTCGGACAGGTCGTCGAGCGCCGCGCCCGCGTGGCGCGCGAGCAGCAGGTCTTTCAGGTGGATCAGCCCGCTTACCTGTTCGCGCGACGCGTTCTCGAACAGCGGATAGCGGCTGAAGCGGTGCCGCGCGACGATCTCCATGTTGTCCGGCAGCGGCAGGTCGCGGCGCAGGCCGATCATCTCGTGGGCCGGCCGCATCAGGTCCGAAACCGTCATCGACGAGAAGTCGAGCGAATGCGCGAGCGTGTTCCACTCGTCGTTGCTGTACGTGCCGCGGGCCGGCTGCGCCGGGTTGCCGGCGGCGCTGCGGCGGCTGCGCAGGATCAGCTTCAGCTCGTCGGTCGAGTAATGCGCGTCGCCGCCGTGGTCGGTCGACAGGCCCGCGAGCTTCAGCACCGCGTTCGCGCTGGTGTTGAGCACCCAGATCGCCGGATACATCGCCCAGTAGAACGCGTACAGCGGCAGCGCGACCCACAGGCCGACCTTCTCGGCTTGGCGGATCGCCATCGATTTCGGCGCGAGTTCGCCGACGACGATGTGCAGGAACGAGATCAGCGAGAACGCGAACACCAGCGAGATCAGGTGCACGAGCCGCTCCGACTGCACGCCGATCAGGTCGAGCAGTGGACCGATCAGCTGTGCGAACGCCGGTTCGCCGACCCAGCCGAGGCCGAGCGACGCGAGCGTGATGCCGAGCTGGCACGCGGACAGGTAGGCATCGAGGCGCGAATGCACGATGCCGAGGATGCGGCCGCGCAGGCCGCGCTTGCGCGCGAGGGTCTTGACGCGCGTCGCGCGCAGTTTGACGAGGCCGAATTCGGCCGCGACGAAGAAGCCGTTGAGGGCCACCAGGAACAACGCGCCGATCAGCGCGAAGATCTGAACCAAGGAATCGCTCCGGTAATGACAGGCCCGTCAGTATAGGGCCGAAAGGAAACCGTAATGTGTCGTGGCTACCGCGTTGCTTACACCGGCGCCTCGCACGGGAGCGTGAGCGTGATCGTGGCTGTCGCGCCGTCGGCGAACCGGTCGTGTGCGAGCGTGCCGCCGTGCGCGAGCGCAACGCGCTGGGGTAGCGCGAGCATCCACGCGACGCGTTTCGCATCGCGTTCGCGCAGCATTTCGCGGCGCCCGAATGGCTCGATCACGTGGGGGAGGGTCGGGTCGGCGAGGGACGCGGCGTGCACGTCGCAGGCCACGCGCGCAACGAGCTGCGTGCCGTCGCGTGCGCAGGAGAACGACACGCGGCTGCCGGCGGCACTCGCCTCGACGGCTGCGACCAGCAGGGCCCACAGCGCCTGCGCAACGCGTTCGCGGTCGGCGGCCAGCGACGTGTCGGGCTCGGGCAGCGTCGCGTCGAGCGTCAC
>NZ_JAAGPL010000423.1:0-234 GCF_017104785.1 Burkholderia sp. Ac-20353
TAAAAAAAAAAAAAAAAAAAAAAAAATAAATAAGATGATATCATATATGAAACGACATCGATGGAACATTTATGATATGAATAATATGAAGTTGTGGCGTGTCAAGATGTAGCTATTGTCATGGTGATTCTATGATGAGTGATTTGTAGAGATATGTATTCAGTGCCATAATGTTGACGTGCGTCCAGTCACAATGTACTCATCATATGTGATCACTTGATATACCATAGTCAA
>NZ_JAAGPL010000043.1:0-54483 GCF_017104785.1 Burkholderia sp. Ac-20353
GCAGCCGCGCCACCCGAGCCGCCGGCACCACCGGCACCACCCGAGCGTAAGGCGATCCGCTCATGCGGAGCCCTTGCCGGCCGGTGCCGGCAGCTTCAGCACGCCGCTCGCGAGCATCGTGCCGGCGATCACGACCGTGCAGCCCACCAGCATCGCGGGCGTCACGGTTTCGTCAAGAAACAGCGTGCCCCACAGAATGCCGAAGATCGGCACGAGAAACGTCACGGAAACGGCGCGCGCGGGGCCGGCCGTCGCAATCAGATGGAAGTAGACGATGTACGCGATCCCCGTGCATGCAATGCCGAGCGCGATCACCGCGCCCCACGCGAGCGGCGGCATAGGTGTCGCGGGCCACGTCGCGAACGCGAACGGCAGCAGCACGAGCGCCGCGCCGATCATGCTGCCTGCAGCGATCGCGAGCGAATCGACGCCCGCGAGATGGCGCTTCGTGAAGTTCGCGGCAATCCCGTACAGCAGCGTCGCGGCGAGCACGGCCAGCGGCGCGAGCGCGCCGGCGCCCGGCGCACGCAGTCCCGCGAGATCCTTCCAGACGAGGATCAGCACGCCCGCGAAGCCGATGAACAGCCCCGCGACGCGCGTCGCGCTCAGCCGGTCGCCGGTCCACAGGAACGCGACGAGTGCGGCCCACAACGGCGTCGTCGCGTTGATCACCGACGTGACGCCGGCCGGCAGCGTCAGTTCCGCATACGCGAACAGGCAGAACGGCAGCGCCTGGTTCATCACGCCGACGACGATGAGCGGCGTCAGCTTGCCGGCCATCCGGTGAAAGCCGCGCTTCGCGGCCAGCACGATTGCGAGAAACAGCGCGGCGATGACGACCCGCACGGCCATCAGCGGCACCGGTCCGAACGCGTGCGCGCCGATCCGGATGAACAGGAACGACGCGCCCCACAGCGCGGCGAGGATCAGCAACAGCGAGAAGTTTCTGGCGTTCATGGCGTTTTTCTGGTGGAGAGCACGGTCGATGCTATGGGTGCTCGCGCGCCCGCAGCAAACGAGAATTCATGCTCGAGCGTTAGAAAAACTAAGTGTGATACGCCAGTCGGCGCATGCCGGCTGAGCCTGCACATGTCTGCGCCAGTTCGCTCATCGGCGCGTTTCGTCGCGGCCGGTGTCGGCGCTCAGCGTGCGGAAGCGATCACGTCGGCGACGGCCGCGGTCAGCTTCTTCGCATACGGCACGTGCAGGAACTCGTTCGGCCCGTGCGCGTTCGACTTCGGCCCGAGCACGCCGCACACCATGAACTGCGCGGCCGGGAAGCCTGCCTGCAGCACGTTCATCAGCGGGATCGTGCCGCCAAGGCCCATGTATGCGCAGTCCGCGCCGAAGTGGCGGCGCGACGCGGCGTCGAGCGACGACGCGAGCCACGGCGCGACATCGGGCGCCGCCCAGCCGGTCGCCGCGCCCGCATCGGGCTTGAACGTGACCTTCGCGTTGTACGGCGGATCGACTTCGAGCAGTTCCTTCAGCTGCTGCACGGCCTGTGCGGCATCGACGAGCGGCGGCAGGCGCAGCGACAGCTTGAACGCGGTGCGCGGACGCAGCACGTTGCCGGCGTCCGCGAGCGGCGGCATGCCGGCCGCGCCCGTGACCGACAGCGACGGACGCCACGTCGAGTTCAGCAGCGCCTCGCGCGGGTCGGTCGTGGTCGGCAGCACCGGCTTGCCGTCCGCGCCGCACGCCCACGGCAGCCCCTTCCACACCATGTCGCCGAGAATCGCGGCGGTCGCCTCCGCTTCGCGCAGGCGGCTCGCCGGAATCTCGCAATGGAACGCGCCCGGCAGCAGGTTGCCGTTCTTCGCGTCCTCGAGCCGTTCGAACAGCTGGCGCATCACGCGGAAGCTCGACGGCGCGATGCCGCCGAACACGCCCGAATGCACGCCCTCTTCGAGCACCTCGACCTGCAGGTCGCCGGACACGAGCCCGCGCAGCGACGTCGTCAGCCACATCTGGTCGTAGTTGCCGGCGCCCGAATCGAGGCACACGACGAGCGACACCTGGCCGAGCCGGTCGCGCAGCGCGTCGACGTACGGCAGCAGGTCGTAGCTGCCCGACTCCTCGCAGGTCTCGATCAGGCCGACGCAGCGCGGCCGCTCGATGCCCTGCTCGTCGAGCGCGCCGAGCGCGGCAAGGCTTGCGTAGATCGCATAGCCGTCGTCCGCGCCGCCGCGGCCGTACAGCTTGCCGTTCTCGAGCTTCGGCGTCCACGGGCCGAGATCCGCGCGCCAGCCGTCGAATTCGGGCTGCTTGTCGAGGTGGCCGTACAGCAGGATCGTGTCGGTGCTGCCCGAGCGCGTCGCGGGCGTCTCGAAGAAGATCACCGGCGTGCGGCCCGGCAATCGCACGATCTCGAGCTTCAGGCCCTTGACGGGCTGGCGCTCGGCCCATTGCGCGGCGTCGGTGACGACGCGCTCGAGATAGCCGCGCGCGGCCCAGTCGGGGTCGAACGCGGGGCTCTTCGCGGGAATCGCGATGTAGTCGGTCAGCGCATGGAGGATTTCATCGTTCCACTTGCGCTCGACGAAGGTAACGAGCTTGTCATGGTCGAGGACGGGGGTAGTGTCGACGGAGGTCATGGTGGGTGCCTGGATCGGGCTGACGAAAACCGAGATGATACGCCGATGACACCCCGCCCGCGCCGCTTTCCGCGGCAGCGCCCTTTCGGCGTTCGACAATCATCGACAAATTCGATACCGGATTTCGGACCAACCCCATTTATTAAATGAATTAACCAGTTCGGCAATAATCGGCCATTCATTTCTCACTCACGGAACCGGCCCTCATCACCCGGGGTGTACCAAACCGCAAAACGCTCGCCAGACGGCCGGCCGGCCCGCCGACCCGCACCGCGCCGCCCCCGCCGCTTTATCCATTTCAATGATTTCCATCAACATTCAAATCATTAAATAACGGCGTTTACCCTAATTAAACTGCCTTTGCGAGATAACATGCAGACGTCCAATAAAGCGGCGATCCAGACCGGAATCGTCGTCCGGCGACAGGCCTCGCCACCTCAACCGCATCACGTACTTTCAAGGAGCCTCGCATGTCCGATGCCAGCTCGTCCTCCAAAGCCGCCGCCGCGCCAGCGGCCGCGTCGTCCGCGCCTAAGATCGGCGTGATCCCCGCCACGCTGATGGTCGCCGGCAACATGATGGGTTCCGGCGTCTTCATGCTGCCCGCGAACCTCGCCGCGACCGGCGGCATTGCAATCTTCGGCTGGCTGATCACCGTCGTCGGCGCGGTGTCACTCGCGCTCGTGTTCGCGAAGCTCGCCGCGATCGATCCCGCCGCGGGTGGCCCGTACGCATATGCGCGCAAATCGTTCGGCCCGTACATGGGCTACCAGACCAACCTGATCTACTGGCTCGCGAACGTGCTCGGCAACGTCGGCCTCGCGGTCGCGGGCCTCGGCTACCTGACGCACTTCTTCCCGATGCTGAAGGATCCGCTCGTGTTCGCGCTCGCGCAGATCTTCGTGATCTGGCTGTTCACGTACGCGAACATCCTCGGGCCGAACGTCGTCGGCCGCGTGCAGTCGGTCACGACGATCTTCGCACTGGTGCCGATCCTCGGGATGGCCGTGTTCGGCTGGTTCTGGTTCAGCAAGGACGTCTACTTCGCGGGCTGGAACGTGTCCGGCACGAGCAGCTTCGGCGCGATCGGCGCGACGCTGAACTTCACGCTGTGGGCGTTCATCGGCGTCGAGAGCGCGTCGGTGTCGGCCGGCGTCGTCGAGAACCCGTCGCGCAACGTGCCGATCGCGACCGTGGGCGGCGTCGTGCTCGCGGCGGTCTGCTACGTGCTCAGCTCGACCGCGATCATGGGGATGATCCCGAACAAGGCGCTGCTTGCATCGAGCGCACCGTTCGCGGATGCCGCGCGCCTTGCGCTCGGCAACACCGCCGCGAACGCGGTGGCGATCTGCGCGGCGCTCGGCTGCCTCGGCTCGCTCGCCGGCTGGACGCTGCTCGTCGGCCAGACCGCGAAGGCCGCCGCCGACGACGGCCTGTTCGCCGGCGTGTTCGCGCGTGTCAATTCGAAGAACGTGCCGTCGGCCGGGCTCGCGATCGTCGCGACGATCATGTCCGTGCAGGTGCTCGCGACGATGTCGCCAAGCGCGAGCGAGCAGTTCGGCAAGATCGCGTCGATCGCCGTGATCATGACGCTGCTGCCGTACATCTATTCGTGCATCGCGATCAAGGTGCTCGGCTACGGCAAGATGCCGTCGCACCAGTTCACGTTCTACACGATCGTCGGCCTGATCGGCGCCGTCTACGCGCTGTGGGCGATGGTCGGCTCCGACGGCCAGCAGACGCGCTGGTCGCTGATCTTCGTCGTCGCGACGATCGTGTTCTACGAGCTGTCGATCAACCGCCAGCGCGAAATCGAGGAAACCCACATGCATCCGGGCGGCCGCTCGCCGCGCTGGGTGCGCTATCTCGCGCTCGCCGTCACCATCGCCGCGCTCGTCGCGACGTTCTGGATCTCCGTGGGCCGCCACGACGTCGACATACTCCACGCGCGCTCGCCGGCGGTTACCGCGGGTGTCCAGGCAACCCAGCAACCGGGGGATTGACTGCTCGCCCTCCGAAAGGAGGGCGATTCCCACTTCACCAAATGCCACCCGACATCGCCTCAAAAAGACATGGGTTTTACGCTTTCTCCATGGGCTGACACCGCCAGTCCGGCGGCCAAAACGTTACGCGCGGCGTTGATGTCACGATCGTGGATCGCCTCACATTTCGGACAAGCCCACGTTCGCACCTTCAACGGCATGCTGGCTACGATATGCCCGCAATCGGAACAACGCTTGCTGGATGGATACCAGCGATCAATACCGATCAGCGTGCGACCGTACCACGCAGCCTTGTACGTCAACTGCCGCACGAATTCCGGCCAGCTGGCGTCGCTGATCGATTTCGCAAGCCTTCGGTTCTTCAGCATGTGTTTGACAGCGAGGCTTTCGATGGCGATCACTTGGTTTTCGTTGATCAACCGAGTCGAAAGCTTGTGCAGGAAATCCCTGCGGCTATCTGCTATCCGAGCATGCATGCGTGCGACTTTGAGCCTCGCCTTCCTGCGATTGGCGGAACCGATTTGCTTCCTTGCCAGTCGCCGTTGCAGCTTGGCGAGTTTGGCCTCGTTCCTGCGAAACGCGTTCGGAGCAGCGATCTTCTCACCCGTCGAAAGAACGCAAAATCTGTCAACCCGAGGTCGATGCCTACCTTGCCAATCGACTCCGTCTTTGCGGAAACCACATCATCGCAAAGCATCGACACGTGGTATCGGCCTGCCGCGTCCTTCGACACCGTGACCGACGTCACCCTCGCGCCTTTGGGGATCGTACGCGACCAGCGGACCGAAAGTGGCGCGTCCATCTTCGCTAGCTTCAGCGACGTGCCATCCCATTTGAAGGCGCTCGCGGTGTATGCGGCCGACTGCGTACCGTCCTTTCGCCTGAAATTCGGGTACTTCGCGCGCTTGGCAAAGAAGTTCGCAAACGCCGTCTGCAAGTGGCGCAGCGCCTGCTGGAGAGGAACCGAACTGACCTCGTTCAGCCACGTATGTTCGGGCGATTTCTTCAGCGTGGTCAGTGCGGCGGAGGTTTCGTGATAGCCGACATGCTCTTGACGCTGCTGCCACGCATCGGTGCGAATTCGCAGCATGTGGTTATACACAAAGCGCGCGCATCCAAACGTCCGGGCAAGCATCTCGGCTTGCTCGGGCGTCGGATAGAGCCGGAATCGGTAGGCGCGTTTGATGTTCATGCGTTACACGATGTCACATCCTCGTGTGCTTCTCAAGCTTGGGAAAAGCGGTCATGCAACCGCGCACCCTTCATTCCCCGCCCTACTCCCCGAAGGAAGTCCCTTTGGCTGAAAGGACGAGGATTCTCGGAGAAAACCTGATGACTACTTCCTTGACCCAACAGGCGTTCCGCCGTCTCGGCATGAAGGCGCTGCTCGTGCAGCACGACATCGACGAACGCACCGCGACCGGACGCGCGGCGACGGCGCTCGCCGAGGAACTGCGCGCGCGGCTCGTCGACGTCGTGATCGCGACGTCCGCCGACGACGCGCGCGCGGTCGTCAATGCCGATCCGGCGATCCAGTGCCTGCTGCTGAACTGGGAACTCGCTGGCGACGCGACGCACGCGGCCGCGCAATCGGTGCTCGACGCGATGCGCGCGCGCAATGCGACCGTGCCCGTGTTCCTGCTCGCGAGCCGCGCGAGCGCGGCCGCGGTGCCGGTCGACGCGATGCGCAAGGCCGACGACTTCATCTGGATGCTCGAAGATACGACGGCATTCATCGGCGGCCGGATCGTCGCCGCGATCGAGCGCTACCGCGAAACCGTGCTGCCGCCGATGTTCCGCGCGCTCGCGAAATTCTCGCGCGTCTACGAATATTCGTGGCACACGCCGGGCCACACGGGCGGCACTGCGTTCCTGAAGTCGCCGGTCGGCCGCGCGTATTTCGAGTTCTTCGGCGAGGCGCTGTTCCGCTCCGACCTGTCGATCTCGGTCGGCGAGCTCGGCTCGCTGCTCGACCACTCGGGCCCGATCGGCGAAAGCGAGCGCTATGCGGCACGCGTGTTCGGCGCGCACCGCACGTATCACGTGACGAACGGCTCGTCGATGTCGAACCGCGTGATCCTGATGGCGAGCGTCACGCGCAACCAGGTCGCGCTGTGCGATCGCAACTGCCACAAGTCGGCCGAGCACGCGATGACGATGTCGGGCGCGATCCCGACCTACCTCGTGCCGTCGCGCAACCATTACGGGATCATCGGGCCGATCATGCCCGAGCGCCTGACGGCCGCCGCGGTGCGGCTGTCGATCGAGAACAACCCGCTCGTGAAGGGCCGCGACGGCATCGACCCGACGCCCGTGCATGCGCTGATCACGAACTCGACGTACGACGGCCTCTGCTACAACGTCGCGCGCGTCGAGGAGCTGCTCGGCCAGAGCGTCGACCGGTTGCATTTCGACGAAGCGTGGTACGGCTACGCGCGCTTCAACCCGATCTACCGCGACCGCCACGCGATGCATGGCGACCCGGCGCAGCACGACGCGAGCAAGCCGACCGTGTTCGCGACGCAATCGACGCACAAGCTGCTCGCCGCGCTGTCACAGGCGTCGTTCATCCACATCCGCGACGGCCGTAATCCGATCGAGCATGCGCGCTTCAACGAGGCGTACATGATGCATGCGTCGACGTCGCCGAACTACGCGATCATCGCGTCGAACGACGTGAGTGCCGCGATGATGGACGGCCCCGGCGGCGACGCGCTGACGACCGACGCGATCCGCGAGGCGGTCGCGTTCCGGCAGATGCTCGCCCGCCTGCATAGCGAATGCGACGAGAACAACGACTGGTTCTTCGACGGCTGGCAGCCGGATACCGTAGTCGACCGCAAAACGGGCCGGCGCGTGCGTTTCCATGAAGCGGACGAGACGCTGCTCGTGACCGATCCGTCGTGCTGGGTGCTGCATCCGGGCGACGCGTGGCACGGCTTCGGCGAGATCGAGGACGACTACTGCATGCTCGACCCGATCAAGGTATCGATCGTCACGCCGGGCGTCGCGCCGAACGGCGGGCTGATGCCGGTCGGCATCCCGGCCTCGGTCGTGACCGCCTATCTCGACCGCCACGGGATCGTCGTCGAGAAGACGACCGACTTCACGATCCTGTTCCTGTTCTCGCTCGGCGTGACGAAGGGCAAGTGGGGCACGCTCGTCAACACGCTGCTCGACTTCAAGCGCGACTACGACGCGAATGCGCCGCTCGAACAGGTATTGCCCGATCTCGTCGTATGCTACCGGGACCGCTACGGCAAGCTCGGCCTGCGCGACCTGTGCGACCTGATGTTCAACGCGATGAGCGACCTGAAGACGACCGAGATGATGTCGCGCGGCTTCTCGACGCTGCCGAAGCCCGACTACAGCCCGGCGGAGGCGTACGAGCATCTCGTGCAGAACGACATCGAGATGCTGGAGCTGGCGGAGATGGAAGGCCGCACCGTCGCGACAGGCGTCGTACCGTATCCGCCGGGCATTCCGCTGTTGATGCCGGGCGAGAACGCGGGGCCGTCCGACGGGCCGCTGCTCGGCTACCTGAAGGCGCTCGAGCAGTACGACCTGCGCTTCCCGGGCTTCACGCACGATACGCACGGCGTCGAGGTCGAGGACGGTGTGTACCGGATCGCGTGCATCAAGAAGAAGGCAATCGATACCAACATGCGCTGATTGCGCATGACGTGCGACGCCCCGCGTTCTGGCGACGGGGCGTCGCGATACCGCGGGCTGGCCGGATGCGCGCTCATGCGCCGTATTACGCGCCCCCCGATCTTACGCCACGATCCATCCCCTTCCGGTACGCAGCCGGACTCGTCGCCGCGATGCGCCGGAAATGCCGGCGCAGCGACTCCTCCGATCCGAACCCCGCGCGCGCCGCCACCTGCGCGAGCGGCAGCGACGGATTGGCCTCGAGCATGTCCTTCGCGACGTTCACGCGTTCGCGGATCAGCCACGCAACCGGCGACAGGCCCGTCGCATCGGCGAACTGCCGCTGCAGCGTGCGCGGGCTCATCGCCGCCTGCGCGGCGAGCGATGCGAGCGTGTGCGGTTCCGCCGCGTGCGCACGCATCCAGTCGATCAGCTTCGCGAGCCGGTCGCTGCCGCCCGGTGCGACCGGGCGCGGCACGAACTGCGCCTGCCCGCCGTCGCGATGCGGCGGCAGCACTAGGCGCTGCGCGACGCGGTTCGCGATCGCGCCGCCGTGATCGCGGCGCACGATATGCAGCAGCATGTCGAGCCCGGCCGCCGAGCCGGCCGACGTGATGATCTGCCCCTCGTCGACGTACAGCGCGTCCGGATTCACGCGCAGCGCCGGGTAGCGCGCCTGCAGCTTCTCCGCATAGCGCCAGTGGGTCGTCACCGTCAGGCCGTCGAGCACGCCGGCCGCCGCCAGCACGAACACGCCCGAACAGATCGAGCAGAGCCGCGCGCCGCGACGATGCGCGGCCCGCAGCTTCTTCAGCAACGGCTCGGGCGGCAGTTCGTCCGGATCGCGCCAGCCGGGGATCACGATCGTATCCGCGCGGTCGAGCATCGCGAGCCGGTACGGCGCGGCAACCGTGATGCCGCCCGCCGCGCGCACGGAGCCCGGCTCGCTCGCGCAGACCGCGAAGCGATACCAGTCGACGCCCAGTTCGGGACGGTCGAGCGCGAACAGTTCGACCACGCAGCCGAATTCGAAGGTACACAGCCGATCGTAGGCGAGCGCGACGACGAGATGATCATGCATGGCGCGATGTTACCGGAACTTGTCGATCACGCCACTGCCGCGCGGCGCGGCGAACCGCGATACTGGCCCCATCTTCATCGCGTTTTGCACCGTGCCTTGCACACCATCAGGAGAACCTGCGCATGTCCTACGTCACCGACGTCCCCGCCGCCGACAGCCCCGCCGCCCTCGCGCATTTCGAAGCGTCGCTGCGCTTCGAGACCGACTGCTGGGACGTCCACGACGCGCTCGCGTCGGGCACGCCCGATTTCGTGCTGCTCGACGTCCGCGGGCCCGACCTGTTCGCCGCCGGCCACGTGCCCGGCGCACGCAACCTGCCGCACCGCAAGATCGTCTCGGGCAAGCTCGCCGACTACCCGGCCGACACGCTGTTCGTCGTCTACTGCGCGGGCCCGCACTGCAACGGCGCCGCCCGCGCCGCGATCCGCGTCGCCGGGCTCGGGCGGCCGGTCAAGCTGATGATCGGCGGCGTCACCGGCTGGCGCGACGAGGGTTTCGCATTGAGCAACGATGCGGACGCCGACGCGGCCACGGCGCGCTGATCGTCATCAAAAGCGCAACAATCAATTGTCGGCACGAAAACGCGAAACGCGCGACAATCAGCCGCATTGCAGTCCGGATGGAGCAGCAACATGCAGACCGAAGTCCTGATTCAAGCCGCCGGTTCAGTCGCCGCGATCGCGCTCTACTTCCTGCCGGCCATCATTGCCGACCGGCGACGCCGTCAGGACAAGCTGACGATCGCGCTGTTCAACGCCCTGTTCGCGTGGACGGGCATCGGCTGGCTGATGACGCTGTACTGGGCCTGCCAGCCGAATCCGCAAGCCGACGTTGCGCAGGACATCCTCGCGAAGCGCCGCGGCATCAGCATGCGAACCTTCTCCACCGGTCTCGTCGAACGCGTGCAGCGCCGCGTTGCCGCCCAGGAACAATGGGCGCAGAAGCAAGGCTGCCGCTGATCCCCTTCCCGTTCCTAAACATGTTCCTGATCGCGCCGCCGCGTCGAATTTCGGCATCCTGACGTTGTTCGACGCGCGGCAGCACCCGACTGGCAGCGATGCTGCCCAGATGCAGCCCGGATGCAACCCGTCAAGCCGCCGACCGGAAGCGCTGCGCCAGCATGCGCATGCGTGCACGCCCGGCCGAGATCGCGCGCGGCTCCGGCACGACCGTTTCGTGATGGAACATTTCCTGGCGGAAGTGGCCGCTGTCGTCGAACCATTGGCAGATCAGCCAGTCCGCCTCATCGAAGACGACCGGCCCGGCGTAGGTGACCGTCATGCGCGGCCCGCCGGTTTTCAGCGTGACGACATCGCCGACGCGAAACCGGGTACGGAGCAAATCTCGGATCGTCATGGCTCTCTCAGAACTTTTATATTGATTTTCCCGACATTCCGCGTGCCGGTATTTTTCAGACGGATCGAAGATTATCAATCACAAAATAAACCGGCAACTCCCAAGCGTGGAAAGCTTCTGAAAAAATGCGGGAAACGCCCGCCAGAAAGGCATTCTGTCAGGATTCGTCAAGGGAATTGACATGAAGCCCCAAGAAATCCGGGATAAAAAAACGGGATGCAGTGAATATGTCACGCATCCCGTTAATTCAGTCGTTATTTAATCGAAAGCAACCTGTATTGATTCAGATCAATCGATTATCAGGCTGGAATCGATCCCACACGCATTCCGCGTCAATTACCGAACGACACGGGCGGATTGTTCTCCGCAGCGAACCATTGGTCGAGCAGGCGCCCCGGCACCGCCGCTTCCGCGAACGAGAACGTGCCGTCGCGCGCCATTTCCGTCGCGCCGCGCAGGAACGCACCGAGCGCGGCCCTCGCCAGCGCGGCGCCGACGCTCGCGCGCTTCACGCCGAGCGCCGCGAGCGCGTCGAGGCTGAGCGTCCCGCCCTGCATCCCCATCAGCACGTTGACCGGCGCGTCGACCGCGCGCGTGACCGCCTCGATCTCGCGGGGATCGGTCAGGCCCGGCGCGTACAGCACGTCGGCGCCCGCGGCGCGATACGCGACGAGGCGCGCGATCGTGTCGTCGAGATCGCGGCGGCCGTGCAGATAGTTTTCGCAACGCGCGGTCAGCGTGAACGGGAACCGCAGCGCGCGCGCCGCGTCGACGGCTGCCGCCACGCGGTCGACCGCCGCATCGTGCGAATAGATCGGCGCGTCGGGCCGCCCCGTCGCGTCCTCGATCGAGCCGCCGACCGCGCCGGCCTCGGCCGCGAGCCGGATCGTTTCGGCGACCGTCTCAGGCGCATCGCCGAAACCGTTCTCGAGATCGGCGCTCACCGGCAGGCCGCCCGCCGCGACGAGATCGGCAATGTGCTCGAGCATCGTGTCGCGGTCGATCGCGTTGTCCGGGCGGCCGCGCGAATACGCGAATCCGGCGCTCGTCGTCGCCAGCGCGCGGAAGCCGGCCATCGCGAGCAGCCGCGCGGAACCCGCGTCCCACGGGTTGGGCAGGATGAATGCGCCCGGTTGCGTATGTAGTTCGCGGAACGCGTGTGCGTGGCTGGCCTGAAGGTCGGAATGGGTCATTTATTGGCTCCGTCGGAATGGGAAGCCCAAGCATACGCGGATGCGGCGCAACGACGTTTCAGTGTGTGCCGAAATATCGATGCACCGCGTCGCACTCGACCAGCCGGCCTCGTCAAACCACGTAAGCGCCTTTCGCGTGCAGCTCGGCTTCCGCGCGTTCGAGCGCGGTGATCGCCTCGCTGCCTTCGAGTGCGAGCAGCTGCGCGACGAGCGCCTCGGCGAGCGCATGCGCGGCCACGAGCGACGGGAAGAACGACGGACTGTCGTGCGTGAAGATCAGTTGCGCATCGGCGTGCAGCGCGATCGGCGACACCGCGCTGTCGGTGATCGCGACGATCCGGCTGCCCTGCGCCTTCGCGGCCTGCGCGACGCGCGTCGCCTCGGCCGAATACGGTGCGAAGCTGACGATCACGGTCGCGCTGTGCTTCGCGATCGTGCGCAGCTCCATTTCGAGCGATCCGGCGACGCCCGTCAGCAGCGACACGGTCGGCCGGAACAGCCGGTAGCCGTACACGAGCCCGAACGCGACCGGATAGCACGAGCGGAACCCCGCGACGTGCACGTGCGACGCCTTGCGGATCAGTTTCGCGGCTTCGGCAAGCGCCTGCGCATTGTGCGCGGCGGTCGCGGCAAGATTGTGCTGCTGCGCGGCGAGCAGGTCGTGCGCGAGCGTCGCCTTCGCATCGGGTCGCACGAGCGAGCGCGCGCGTTGCGTGAGCGGCTCGGGGCGCGTGCGAACGCGCGCGACGCACAGGTCGCGCAGTTCGTTCCAGCCGGGAAAACCCAGCAACTGCGCGAGCCGCACGAGCGATGCGGGCTGGACCTGCGCGCGCTGTGCGACCTTGCGCATCGACGACACCGCGACTTCGTCGGGATGATCGAGCAGGAACGCCGCGCCCGCCTGGAATTGCGGGCTCAGCTCGGAAAATTGCGTCCGGATCCGGGACGCGAGTTCGTCGAAATTGGCAGCCATCTTGGTGGGAACGGGAACCGGTCGCTCATGGTATCACCGGCCCCGCGCGCGCCGATCAGCGCACCACGTCGATGCGGGCCTGGCCCGCGCCGGAATTTGTGCAGCAGACTATTGCACAATTGCCCTGGCCCCAAATCGTGACCTTGCTCGACAAAGTCAAGGACCCTGCCGCCCGCGCCGGCAGCGCCGTCTTGGGCCCGGACCTGCCGGAAGCCGAATGACGGCACGCCACGCTTAAGCTCCCGCTAAGACACACGCGCTTATCATAGGTGGACCGGGCGCCCGAACGGCGCCTCCACGGAGAAACACGAACACATGCGCGTACTGCTCGTCGAGGACGATCCGCTGATCGGCAGCGGACTCGAACAGGGTCTGAAACAGGAAGGCTTCGCGGTCGACTGGGTCACGGATGGCGACGCCGCGTCGCTCGCGCTACGCACGGCGACCGGCTACGGCCTGCTGCTGCTCGATCTCGGGCTGCCGAACCGCGACGGGCTGTCGGTGCTCGCCGCGCTGCGCCGCCGCGACGAGAACCTGCCGGCGATCGTGATCACCGCGCGCGACGGCCTGTCCGACCGTATCGCCGGCCTCGACAGCGGCGCGGACGACTATCTCGTGAAGCCGTTCGCGCTCGAGGAACTGCTCGCCCGCATCCGCGCGGTCAACCGCCGCCATGCGGGCCGCGCGCAGACGACGCTCGCGATCGGCCCGCTGCGGCTCGACCCCGTCAAGCATCAGGTCTGGCTCAACGACGACGAAGTGCCGCTGTCGCCGAAGGAGTTCGTGCTGCTGCACGAACTGATGCGCGAGCCGGGCGCGGTGATCTCCCGCGAGCAGTTCGAGGAACGCCTGTACAGCTGGGGTGAGGAAGTCGAGAGCAACGCGGTACAGGTGCATATCCACAACCTGCGCAAGAAGCTCGGCCACGACATGATCCGCACGGTGCGCGGCGTCGGCTACCGGATCGGTGACGGCGCATGACGGGCCTGCAGCGCGCGGTCTCGCGCTGGCGCGGCGTGTCGCTGCGGCGCCGGCTGCTGCTGTGGCTGATGCCGGCCGCGTGCGTGATCGGGCTGCTCGCGAGCGCGGGCACCTACTGGGGCGCGCTGCGCGAACTCGACGATCTGCTCGACGACCAGATGCGCAGCATGTCGAAGCAGATCGTCGTCGGCCCGAACGGCGAGCTGTCGTTCAAGAGCCATGCGGCGGGCGAGCATGACTTCAAGGTCGACGATCCCGATGCAGTGCTGCTGCAGGTCTGGCGCAAAGGCAAGCTCGTCTACTCGACCGACCGCGATTCGGCGCTGCCGCCTCCGGCGCAGGCCGGCATCGCGAGCGTCGACGTCGACGGCACGCCGTGGCGCACCTATGTGACCCACAGCGGCGGCACGACGATCCGTCTCGCGCAGGCGCGCCGCGCGCGCTGGAAAGCGATCGCCGGCATCGCCGTGCATCTGTTGTGGCCGGTGTTCTCGATGCTGCCCGTGCTCGCGATCGGCCTGTGGTTCGGGATCGGCGCGGGGCTGCGGCCGCTCGCCGCGATCGCTGCTGGCCTGAAGCGTCGCAATGCGAACAATCTCGAACCGGTCGACGTCGCGTCGATACCGAACGAGGTGCAGCCGCTCGCCGAAGCAATCAACGACCTGCTCGCGCGGCTCGACCGCTCGTTCACGCTGCAGCGGCACTTCATCGCCGATGCCGCGCATGAACTGCGCACGCCGATCATGGGCCTGTCGATCCAGTCGCAGTTGCTGCGGCGCGCGGCGACGCCCGACGAACGCGAGCGCATCCTCGCGCAGATCCACGCGGGCACGACGCGGCTCGGCCACCTCGCCGAGCAGCTGCTGACGCTCGCGCGCCTCGAACCCGACGCGCAGACTGCCGCGCTCGCGCCGGTCGATCTCGCCGCGCTGTGCCGCTCGGTGGTCGCGGACCGTGCGCGCGTCGCCGACGCGCATCGCGTCGATCTCGGCGCGATCGTCACGACGCCTGTCAACGTGGCCGGCAACGCCGACACGCTGCGCGTGCTGCTGAACAATCTCGTCGACAATGCGATCCGCTACGCGGGCGACGGCGCGCGCGTCGACGTGAGCGCGCGCGTCGAAGGCGGGACTGCGGTGCTCGAGGTCGCGGACACCGGCCCCGGCATTCCGGAAGCGGAACGCGTGAACGTGTGGGAACGGTTCTACCGTGGTGCCGGTGCGCAAACGGCGACGTCGTCGGGCAGCGGGCTCGGCCTGTCGATCGTCAAGCGGATCGCCGAACAGCATCGCGCGACGGTGACGCTCGGCACGACCGCGGGCGGCCACGGCCTCACGGTGACGCTGCGCTTCGATGCAGCGGCGTGAGTTCGGCGCGGTCAGGCATTTGTCCACAGAATTTGTTGGCAAGCTTGTGGATATCCTGAGCATCATCGCGCCAAGTCCTTGATCCAATGAGCTTTGGCACGCGTGATGCAGTCGCCGCGCGAGATTCCGCTCGCCACTTACCCACAGATTTTGTTGGCAAGCTTGTGGACAGCCTGCGCATAGCGCCACCAAGCATTTGATCGCAAAGGCTTTCCTCGTGCCTTCACAAATGAGTCAAACGGCGAATGGATCAGCCCGATCCACGCGCGCATCTGTCGAAACTTGTCCACAGTTTTTGTTGGCAAGCATGTGGATAGCCTGCGCATACCGCGACCAAGCACTTGATCGGAAAGACTTTCTTTGCGTCGTCGCGAATGAGGCATGCAGCGTGCCGATCGGGTGTCGCCTGCCGCCGATTCACGTCGCGCGTAGCGTGCTCAGGAAACCGCCCGCCCCTTTTCCACAGATTTTGTTGGCAAGCATGTGGATATCCTGAGCATGCACGACGTAAGTGGTTGATCGCACAACGTTTCGTCGCGCGCATCAGGTTTGCGGCACGGCGTTGCCCGATGCGGCTCCCGCAATGTGCCCCGCCGCCCCATCAACCCGCTACGCACGCCGCGTGATGCATCGCTCAACCAAGCGCCGCGATCGCGATGCGGGTCGCCGACGCGATCACGTCGTCCTTTGTCTTCGCGTCGGCCTGCGCCTGCGTGTAGTACACCGTCAGCACGACCGCGCCACCTGCGGGCGACCACAGCACGCCGGTGTCGTTGGTCGTCCCGTAGTCGCCGGTCCCGGTCTTGTCGCCGACCTGCCATCCTGCCGGCACGCCCGCGCGGATCCGCTTGTCCCCGGTCCGGTTGCCGCGCAGCCATTCGGCGAGTTGCGCACGCTGCGACGCGGGCAACGCGTCGCCGAGCGCGAGCACGCGCAGGCTCGCCGACATCGCGGCCGGCGTCGTCGTGTCGCGCGGGTCGCCGGGCAGCGCCGTGTTGAGCTCGGTTTCCCAACGATCGAGGCGGAACGTATCGTCGCCGATCGAGCGCGCGAACGCGGTCAGCGTGGGCGGCCCGCCGATCAGCTTCAGCAGCAGGTTCGCGGCCGAGTTGTCGCTGTACTGGACCGCGGCCGCGCACAGCTCCGCAACCGTCATCCCGGCGCCGACGTGCCGCTCCGTCACCGGCGAATAGCGGACGAGGTCGGCCTGCCGGTACGCGACGCGCTGCTGCAGCAGCGCCGGACGCTCGACGCTCTGCGCGAGCACCGCCGCGCTCAGCATCGCCTTGAACGTACTGCAGAACGGGAAGCGCTCGTCGGCACGATGCTGCACGCGCCGGTCGGTCGCGGTGTCGATCGCGCACACGCCGAGGCGCCCGCCCACGGCGCGCTCCAGCGCCGCGAACGACGTAGCGGACGTCGCGGACGCACCCGACGCCGCGCCCGCCTGCGGCGACGCGCACGCGCTCATGGTCAGGACCAGCGGCGCGGTCGCGGCGGCCAACAGCAGGGTTCGACGTTGCGATGAGTAAGTCATGTCGTTTGTCTCGTGGTGGAATGGTGGTCCGATACCGGCCCGGCGACACGCACTATCCTGAGTTTACGGTTGCCTGACAAGCAACGATAATTGAGCGCTGACGAAAGAATTTCTTATGACTAAGCTCCGCCCCCACCTTCCGCTCAATGCACTGCGCGCGTTCGAATCGTCCGCGCGCCACCTGAACTTCACGCGCGCGGGCCTCGAGCTCAGCGTGACCCAGGCCGCGGTCAGCCAGCAGGTCCGGATGCTCGAGGAGCGGCTCGGTTGCCTGCTGTTCACGCGCTTGCCGCGCGGGCTCGGGCTCACCGACGAGGGCCGCGCGCTGCTGCCGGTGCTGAGCGACGCGTTCAGCCGGATCGAGACGGTGCTCAAGCAGTTCGACGGCGGGCGCTTCCACGAGGTGCTGACACTCGGCGTCGTCGGCACGTTTGCCCTAGGCTGGCTAATGCCACGCCTGAAGCGCTTCGGCGATACCCATCCGTTCGTCGAGCTGCGGCTGCGCACCCACAACAACGTCGTCGACCTCGCCGCCGAAGGGCTCGATTTCGCGATCCGCTTCGGCGTTGGCAATTGGCCGGCAACCCGCAACGAGCGGCTGCTCGACGCGCCGCTCACCGCGCTGTGCGCGCCGGAGATCGGCAGGCGCGTCGCGCGGCCGGAGGATCTCGCGAACGAAACGCTGCTGCGCTCGTACCGCACCGACGAGTGGCTCGGCTGGTTCGCCGCCGCGCAGCTCGAACCGTGGACGGTCAACGGGCCCGTGTTCGACTCGTCGCGGCTGATGGTCGAGGCGGCGATGCAGGGCGCCGGCATCGCGCTCGCGCCGGCGTGCATGTTCGCGCGCGAACTGCAGCTCGGCCAGCTCGTGCGGCCAATCGACATCGACGTGCAGGCGGGCGGCTACTGGCTCACGTCGCTGAAGTCGAAACCCGTCGCCCCGGCGATGACGCTGTTCCGCGACTGGATCGTCAGCGAAGCGGCCGACGCGGCTCTGCATGCGTGAAACGGCTGCCAGCCGACGCCGGCGGCTTGTCCACAGTTTTTGTTGGCAAGGATGTGGATATCCTGGGTACCCGGCACCTAACTCATTGATCGCGCATGATTTCCCGCTGCGATGCAGGCATCGGGCAGGCCGGCCAAAAATCGTGTCCGATCGGTGCACCGCGACAGGGCATTGCCAACCGTGACGACGTAATAGCGCGCCCCTTTTCCACAGATTTTGTTGGCAAGCCTGTGGATATCCTGCCTACGCATCGCGTAACACGTTGATACGACAGAAGATTCGATGCATGGACGCGGGCGTGGCAGATGCTAGGCACGCACGCAGCGATCGTCGCGCGCGGAAGCCGCGCGGCGTGTTCTCCACAGAATGTGTTGGCAAGCTTGTGGATATCCTGCGCATGCACCGTGTAACTCATTGAGCGCACGGCATTTTGCGGCGGGCGCGCGCAAATGGGCAGCAGAAGCGGGCAGCAGAAGCGCGGGAAGCAAAAACGAAAATCGCGGCGGAGCGGGCGCCCCGCCGCGTGCGGACTCAGTGCTTGTCGAGCCCGCTGCGCAGATCGCGCGCCTTGTCGCGCAGCGCCTCGTAGCCGGAGCGCGCATGCTCGGGCAGGTCGGGGTCGCCGATCAGCGCGCCGAGCGTTTCGATCAGGCTGAACAGAATGCCTTTCGCCGCCCCGACCGCGATGCTCTGCGATTCGATCGACTCGTGCAGGTGATTGACCGCCGCTTCGAGATGCTCGAGCTTCTGCTCGCCGTCGTCGGGCCGCTTGTCGGTCGTCATCGTGTGCCTCCGGAAAGATGGGTAGCGGGTTCTGTCACGATTCTAAGCCGCGGCGCGCGAACGTGGCACGACTTCGCGCAACGTTCGCGCAGGCGGCGCAGGCGGCACGTGTGGCCGCTACAGCACCGCGACGACCTTCACGCGCCCCGGCTCCGCGGCCGCGACCACTTGCCCGTCGACGCGCCGGAACGTCAGCGACACGCTGTCGTCGCCGACCGGCAGCCCGTCGATCCGCAGCCAGTCGACGCCTTCCGGCAGCGTCGGGCGCTCGACGCGCACTTCGTGACGCGCCGCGTCGACGCTCACGCCGAGGCACGCCTGCAGCATCATGAACGGCGCGCCCGCGGCCCACGCCTGCGGCAGGCACGCGACCGGATACGCGGTCGGCGGCTCGCCGCGCCGCCGCGGGAACCCGCAGAACAGTTCCGGCAGCCGCATCTCGAAGCTCACCGCCGCCTCGAACAGCGCGCGCAGCAGGTTCAGCGCGGCGGCCTTGTCGCCATAGCGCGCGAGCCCGCGCGCGGCGAGCGCATTGTCGTGCGGCCACACCGAGCCGTTGTGATACGCCATCGGGTTGAAGCGCGGCTGGCCGGCCGCGAGCGTGCGCACGCCCCAGCCGGTCTGGAACAGCGTCGAGCCGAGCACGTCCGCGACCGCCGCGCCGCGCGCGGGCTCCGGCAGCCCGAACGCAAGCAGATGGCCCGCGTTCGACGCAAGCACGCGGCACAGCTCGCCGTGACCGTCGAGCGCAATCCCGTAGAAGTTCGATTCCGGCATCCAGAACAGCGCTTCGACCTGCTCGCGCAACTGCTTCGCGCGCAGCGCATAGCGCGTCGCGTCAGCCGCGTGGCCGCGCCGCCGCGAGCATTCCGCCATCGCGTCGAAGGCCGCGCACGCATACGCCTGCACCTCGATGAGCGCGATCGGCCCGTCCGGAAAACGGCCGTCCGCATGGAATACCGAATCGTGGCTGTCCTTCCAGCCCTGGTTCGCCAGGCCGCGTTCGGATGTGCGCTGGTAATCGAGCAGTCCGTACGGATTGCGGTCGCACTTGTCGCTCACCCACTGGATCGCGCGCTCGAGCGCAGGCCACAGCTCGTCGATCAGCGCATCGTCGCCCGTATGCTCGACGTACGCGCCGGCGAGCACGACGAACAGCGGCGTCGTGTCCACGCCGCCGTAGTACAGCGCGAACGGCACCTCGCCCGTCGCGGCCATCTCGCTTTTGCGGAACTCGTGCATGATCTTGCCGGGCTCCGCGTCGCGGAACGCGGACGTCTCCCGCGCCTGGTGCGTGGCCAGAAAGCGCAGCACGCCACGCGCGAGCGACGGTTGCAGCCACAGCATCTGCATCGACGTGATCACCGCGTCGCGGCCGAACGGGGTCGAGAACCACGGGATGCCCGCATACGGGTATGGCCCCGTGTCGAGATTCGTCGTCAGCAGGCCAAGATCGGCCAGCGAGCGGTCGAGCCATTCATTGAACAGCGGGTTGCCGGTGCGCACGCGGGCCATCGTCTCGCGCCGCGCGCGCATCGTGCGGTGTACGGCGACGAGCGCGGCGCGCAATGCGTTGCGGCCGCATGCGGGCGCGTCGCCTTGCGACGGCCCGACCGTCGCCTCGACGGTCACGTAGATCGACACGCATGCCTGCGCGGCGATCGTCAGCTTATAGTCGGCGCGATCGACCGACAGCGCGTCGGGTTCCGGCGAAAACTGCACGGACACCGTACGCTCGACGCGGTCGAGGCCGTCGTAGCGCAGCCGCACCGCGCTCGCGTCGAGACTCGGCGGCGCGAGCACGCCGCGCTGCGCGCGGTGCGTGCCGCGCACCTCGAACATGTCCTTGAAATCCGTGGAGAACGACAGCGACAGCGGCACCTCGGCTTCGCTCGCGCCGTAGTTCGTCAGCGTCAGCGCCTCGTACAGCACGTTGTTCGCAAGCACGCGCGTGCGCTCGATGTGGATCACGCCTTCGGGCGTCTCGTGGCCGCCGAGCGGCGGCAGTGGCCGATTGGTCAGGTGCGCGGTGAACGACGCGTTGTCGGCGCTCGTCGCGCCCGACAGCAGCGACGGCGCGCGGCCGCCGAACGTCAGCCGCCATTGCGACATCACGCGCATGTCGTCGACGAAGAAACCGTCGTCGTGTCCGCCGAAGTCGCCGAGCGCGTTACAGACGACGAACGCGTCGCCGGCCTTCAGCACGTACTGGCTGCCGCGCTCGGGTTTCCGGGTATCGGCTTCGGGGGCGATGAACGGCGCGCCGGCTGCCGTCGCGGGATGCGGCGCCGCTTGCGGCGCGCGCGGAGAAGACTCGTCTGCTGGCTTGTGCATCGATGCTCCTGGGTCGGGCGCGACGCGCGGTGCACGTCGCGTATTCCGCACAGGATAGGACAGAACCGGGTCAGAAACGCCACAGGATGTTGCCGAGCACCGCGTTGTCGCGCGCGCCGCTGCCGAACTGGCCGCTGTACGACACCCCGAGCGTCAGGTTCTTCGTGATGCTCGCGTCGACGCCGACCTCGAGCACCGCGCTGTCGCGCGCGATCGGCACGCCCGCGATCTGGAACGACCCGCCGCCTGTCGCGAACGCGAACGTCGAGTTCGACCGCGCGCTGCCGAACGCATGCCGCCAGCCAGCCATCGCGCGCGCGGTCAGCGTGCCCTTCGCGAGCAGGCCGAGATCGGTGGCCGCCCGCACGCCGAGCGTCGAGAACGCGGTGTTGTTCGTATCGGAGCCGGTCGTCAGCGCGGCCGCACCGCCGCTTTCGGTGAAGCCGTCGGTATGCAGGCGCACGAACGCGAGGCCCGCGAACGGCTCGAACGCGACGGCACCCGCCGGCAGCGCATAGCCGACTTCGCCGAACACCTGCGTCGAGTTCGCGTTGTAGCTGGCCGAGTCGTGGTCGCTGAAGCCGGCGAACGCGGGATTGCGATCCGCATTGATCCGGTACCACGTCTGCGCGACGCCGCCACGCACGCCCCACGCGCCATACTGCGCGCCGCCGTACAGCGACACGTAGTAGCTGTTGTACGACGCGGACGCCGTGTCGTTGTCGAGCGAGCCATGCGACACGCCGCCCGCGAGACCCGCGCGCCAGTGGTCGTCGAGCGCCATGTCCGCGCCGGCGATGAAGCCCGTCTGGCTGCGGTTGATCGTCGACGCATTGCCGTCGCCGGCCAGCCGGCTGCGACCGCCGAACGCCTGGCCCCAGACCACCGGACGATACGGCGTGTTGCCGACGCAGCTCGCCTGCGAGCCGAGCCGCTGCTCCGGCGGCAGCGCGTTGTCGCCCGGCGCGCCGCTACCCGTGTCGTTGCACAGCGCCGCGCCGCCCGCCGACAGCGCCGCCAGCGGCCCGGACGAGGCCCCGACGCCGCGCCGCACGCGATCGGTCACGGCCTCGCGCACATAGCGGCTGTCGGTCAGCAGCATGCTCTTCGCGCTCGCGTACAGCTCGCCGTCGAGTTGCCGGAACGCGCTCTGCGCGGTGGGCGCATCGGCGATCAGCACCGCGTTGTACACCGGGTTGCTCGAGCCGAGCGCGCCGATCGCGCCGGCGACCGCCGCTTCGTTCTGCGTCGTCGCGACCGACGAGAACGACGTGCCGTTCGCGGTGAGCGTCAGCGTCACGCGATTCGTGAAGTAGTCGAGCGTCGGCGTGACGAACGCATAGGTTGATTTCACGCCCGCGAACTGCCCCTGCACGCCACCGCCCGCACTCAGGATCGTGTACGTCGTATTGGCCTGGTACGACGCCTGGCTCGCCAGCACGCTCACGTTGCCGCCGTTCAGCGTCGCGCTGCCCGTCGCCGCGAGGCTGCCGCTTTGCTGCGGCGTCACGGCCACCTGCAGCGTCGAGCCCGGCTGGAACGTCACGTTGCCCGCGACGCTGAGCGTCTGCCCGGGCTGCGGCAGCGCCGCGATGCCGCCGCCCGCGACGACCAGGCCGCCGATCGTGCCGGCGCCCGTCACGGTGCCGCCGCTCTGCACGGTCACGGGCGAGTTCGCGAGCGACCCGTTGACAGCCAGCGTGCCGCCGCTGACCGTCGTCGGGCCGGACAGCGTGCTCGTGCCCGTCAGCGTGAGCTGCCCGCTGCCGGCCTGCGTGAGCGCACCGGTGCCGGACAGTGCGCCGCCGAGCGTCACGTTGCCCGACTGGTCGACGACGAGCGTGCCGTGGTCGACGACGTTGCCCGCGACGCTGCCCGACGTGCCGCCGTTGCCAAGCTGCAGCGTGCCGCCGTTCGCGATCGTCGTGTCGCCCGTGTACGTGTTGTTGCCGGTCAGCACCTGCGTGCCCGTGCCGGCCAAGGTGACGCCGCCCGCCCCGCCGATCACGCCGCCGAACGTGCTGCTGCCGCTGCCGTTCAGCGTCAGCGCATTCGCGCCCAGGTTCACGTGGGTGCCCGCCGCGCCGGACAGCGTGCCGAGCGTCTGCGCGCCCGATGCGCCGCTCAGGTCGAAGGTCGCGCCCGCGCCCGCGAGGCTCACCGTGCTGCCCGACGCGAGGCTGCCGCCCGTGCCGAGCGCCAGCGTGCTGCCGCCGTTGATCGTCGTGCCGCCCGTGTACGTGTTCGCGCCGGACAGCGTTTGCGTGCCCGTGCCAGCCACCGTCAGGCCGCCGGTGCCGCCGATCGCGCCGCCGAAGTTGCCGCTGGCGGTCCCGGAGAGCGTCAGGCCGTTGCCGCCGAGGCTCACGGTCGAGCCCGCGACGCCGCTCAATGCGCCGATGGTCTGTGCGCCCGTCGCGCCGCTCATGTCGAACGTCGCGCCCGCGCCGGCCAGGTTCACCGCGCCCGTCGGCGCGAGACTGCCGCCCGCGCCGAGCGCCAGCGTGCCGGCGTTGATCGTCGTGCCGCCGGTGTAGTTGGCCGCGCTCGTCAGCGTCGCGGTCGCCGTGCCGTTCTTCACGAGCGCGCCCCCACCGGTGATGCCGCCGTTCAGCGCGAGGGCGTTGCTGCCGCCGAGCGTCAGCGTCGAGCCGGTGGCGAGGTTGACCGCGTTGTTGAGCAACAGGCTCGCGCTCGTGTCGAGCGTCGCCGCGCCGCCAACGTTCAGCGCGCCGCCGCCGAGCGACCCGCTGTTGCCGAGCACCAGCTTGCCGCTGTTCAGGTTCGTGCCGCCTGTATATACGTTCGCGCCGGTCAGCGTCTGCGTGCCGCTGCCGGCCAGTGTCAGGCTGCCCGCGCCGCCGATCACGCCGCTGAAGGTGCCGCTGGAGGTGCCGCCCAGCGTCAGCCCGTTGCCGCCCATGTTGACGATCGTCCCCGCGACGCCCGACAGCGCGCCGATCGACTGCGCACCGGTCGCGGTGCTCAGGTCGAGCGCCGCGCCCGCGTTGGCCAGGTTCACCGCGCCGGTCGACGCGAAACTTCCACCCGCGCCCACCGCCAGCGTGCCGGCGTTGATCGTCGTGCCGCCCGAGTATGTGTTCACGCCCGTCAGCGTCGTCGTCGCCGGACCGTTTTTCACGAGCGCGCCGCCGCCGGTGATGCCGCCGCTCAGCGCGAGCGCGTTGCTGCCACTGAGCGTCAGCGTCGCGCCGTTGGCAAGATTGACCGCGTTGCTGACCGACAGGCTCGCATTCGTGTCGAGCGTCGCCGCGCCGCCGACGTTCAGCGTGCCGGTGCCAAGCGCGTTGTTGTTGCCGAGCACCACGCTGCTGCCGTTGTTCAGGTGCGTGCCGCCCGTGTAGGTGCTCGCGCCGTTCAGCGTCTGCGTGCCGGTGCCGGCCAGCGTCAGGCTGCCGGTGCCGCCGATCGCGCCGCTGAAGGTACCGCTGGCGGTGCCGCCCAGCGTCAGCGCGTGGTTGCCCAGACTGACGTTCGTCCCCGCGACGCCCGACAGCGCGCCGATCGACTGCGCGCTCGTCGCGCTGCTCAGGTCGAGCGCCGCGCCCGCGCCGGCCAGGTTCACCGCGCCGGTCGCCGCGAGACTGCCGCCCCCGCTGATCGCCAGCGTGCCCGCGTTGATCGTCGTGCCGCCCGTGAAGTTGTTCGCGGCCGTCAACGTCGTCGTCGCCGCGCCGTCCTTCACGAGACTGCCCGCGCCGGTGATCGCGCCGCTCAGCGCGAGGGCGTTGCTGCCGCCGAGCGTCAGCGTCGCGCCCGTCGCGAGGTCGACGGCGTTGTTGACTGTCAGGCCCGTGGTCGTATCGAGCGTCGCCGCACCGCCGACGGTCAGCGCGCCCGTGCCAAGCGCGTTGTTGTTGCCGAGCACGAGGCCGCCGGCGTTCAGCGTCGTGCCGCCCGCGAAGGTGTTCGCGCCGTTCAGCGTCACCGTCGCGGTGCCGTTCTTCACGAGCCCGCCCCCGCCGGAGATCGTGCCGCCCAGGCCGAGGTTGTTGCTGCCGGCGAGCGTCAGCGTCGTGCCCGTGGCGATGTTGACGCCGTTCGCGAGCGACACGTTGGTGGTCGCATCGAGCGACGCCGGGCCGTTGACGTTCACCGCGCCGCTGCCGAGCGCCGTATTGCTGCCGACCACGAGGTTGCCGCCGTTCAGGTTCGTGCCGCCCGTGTACACGTTCGCGCCGGTCAGCGTTTGCGTGCCCGTGCCCGCGAGCGTCAAGCCGCCCGTGCCGCCGATCGTGCCGGCATACGTCGCATTGCCGCTGCCGGTCAAGGTCAGCGAATTGCCGCCGAGATCCACGTTGGTGCCGGCCGCGCCTGCCAGCGCGCCGATCGTCTGCGCGCCCGATGCGTTGCTCATGTCGAACGTCGCGCCCGCGCCGCTCAAGTTCACCGTGCCGCTCGCCGACAGGCTGCCGCCCGCGCCGAGCGCGAGCGTGCCGGCGTTGATCGTCGTATCGCCGGTGAAGGTGTTCGCGCCGGTCAGCGTCAGCGTCGCCGCGCCGTTCTTCACGAGGCCGCCGTTGCCGTTGATCGAGCCGGCCAGCCCGAGATTGTTGCTGCCGCCGACCGTCAGCGTCGTGCCCGTGGCGAGATTGACCGTGTTGTTGAGCGTCGTGTTCGTACTCGTGTCGATCGTGGCCGAGCTGTTGACGTTCAGCGCGCCGGTGCCGAGCGCCGCATTGTTGCCGACCACGATGCCGCCGGCGTTCAGGTTCGTGCCCCCCTGGTAGTTGTTCGCGCCCGACAGCGTCAGCGTGCCGCCGTCGTTCTTCGTCAGCGCGCCGCCGCCCGACACGGTGCCCGACAGCGTGAGCCCGTTCGAGCCCTGCACCGTCAGCCCGCCCGCGTTGAGCGACACGTCGTTGGCGACGTTGAGCCCGGCCGTGCCCGCCTGCAGCCCGCCGCCGGTAGCCGTGATGGTGCCTGTGCCGAGCGACGCGTTGTTGTTGATGATCGCGACGCCGCCCGCCAGCGTCGCATCCTGCGCGCTCGACGCGCCGTTGATCGTCCAGTTGCCGCTCTGGACGTTCAGGTGATTGAAGTTGATGTAGTTGTTGACCGCGATCGTGCCGTTCGCGCCGGCGCCCTGCTGCAGCTTGAGCGTGTTGTCGCCGCCCGCGCCGCCGTCGACCGTGCCGGTGGCCGCGACGCCGAGCGTGACCGGGCCGACCGTGATGTTGAGCGCGCCCCCGGTGCCGCCCGCCGTGTTGACCGACGAGCCGGTCACCGCGGTGAACGAGTTCGTGCTGTTCGCGCCCATCGACACGCTGCCGTTGATCGTGCCCGAGTTGACGAACGAGTTGCCGGCCCCGGGCGTGCCGTTCGAACCGAGCGACACGCGGCCGGTGATCGTCCCGCTGTTCGTCATGTTGACCGTGGCGCCGCCGTACGCGGCCACCACGGGCGCATCCGCGCCGGTCAGCGTCGCTCCGACCAGCGCGTTCGAGCCGATCGTGCCGGTGTTGTTGATCGTCGTCGTGCCACCCGTGCCGTTCTGGACCGACAGCGCCATGCCCGTCACGCCGCTGATCGCTACCCCGGTCGAGCCGTTCATCGTGCCGTTGTTGATGACGGTGGTGCCGCCGCTCGCCGCCGAGTTACCGATCACCGCGCCGCTCGACAGCACGCCGAGCCCGGTGCCGAGCGCCGACGGATCGATCGTGCCGTTGTTGGTCAGCTGGGTGTTGTTGCCCGTCAGCGACAGCGCGGTGCCGCCGACGCCGAGCAGCACGCCGAGGCTCGCACCGGCGTTGACGGTGGCGTGGATGTTGTTCGCGCTGTTCGAATAGTTCGGCGCGAGCGGGTTGGCGACGCCCGAGCACGTAACGGTGGTGCCCGCCGTGGTACAGGTCGCATGCGCGGGAATGATGCCCGCGCCAATGAGCGCCACACACACGCCCGTCGGCAACAGGAATCGTGGAAGCGTTTCTTGGACTCTTCTGGAACGTGCGCGGCTCATGCTTCCCCCATTGAGCGGACAAACGGCGAAACATCGAATCGAAGACAGCGCAAAATCGCGGGCAAAAAGAATCCCGCCCGGCGTTCGTCGGAACGACGCCGGTTACTCGTGGATAAATCCTGGAATCGGCCTTGAATCGCGGATGCGCGACTAGTCGAATGACATGATGGTCACCCCGGTTTTTGCAGCGACACTTTCTGTGTTGATTTGAGTACTGCCGTGCGTTTTGTCAGACAAGGTATAGGTCAAACAAGCCGCGATTGCCAAGCAATTATCGCTATCCGGAGAAATAATTCCTGTTGATGTTTACAACAGCGAAAGGATTGGCGAATCGGAGCGATCCGTGCCGCAATGGCGCGGCACGGATAGAAAGCGGCGAGGAAGCGGCAAGGAAGCGCCGAGCCGCTCAGGAAAACAGCCGCAGCAGATACAGCATCGGCCGGAACGACATGGGCCGCGCGTCCGGATTCAACCAGAGGCGGACCGAATAGACGGCGTACGCCGGCACTTCCCGCCAGCTCGAATACAGGTCGCGCAGTTCGAACCGCCGCGGATACGCGGCATGGATCTGCGCGCGATCGATACCGACGCGCTCGAACGCGAGCCGCGCCCGCGCAAGGTGGTAGAACTGGCTGACGAGCAGCACGCTGGTCGCGCGGTGCGCGTGCATGTACTCGAATGCATGCTGCGCGGTCGCGAGCGTGTTGTCGCCCTGGTTGTCGACGGTGATCCGGTCGGCCGGCACGCCCCGTGCAACCAGGTAATCGCGCATCGCGGCCGCCTCGTCGAGCCCGGGGCCGTCGATCGCGCCGCTGACGAGGATCGCCGGACACTGTCCCGACCGGTAGCACTGCACACCGACGTCGAGACGCGACGCGAGAACCGGCTTCGGCTTTCCGTCCGCATCCAGCGCATTGCCGAAGATCACGGCGACGTCCGCCCGCCCGTCCGGAATGCGCATGCCGCGCACGGCCAGCCCGACGGCGGCCAGCACCCACACGGCCGCCACGATGGCCAGCACGCGGCCTGCCCTCGCGACGACGCCCCGCTTGGTATTCCTTCTCAATTGTTCCTGGCCTCCCCGATCCGTTGCCGCGCGGCGCGTTCGTCCCGCGCGCGGCGGGTACGCTAGCACGTCTGACGAAACGGTGTCGACCCGGCGGGGTCAGGCGTGGCCCGGTTCACGGGGATGAAGGACTTGCGAGTCAGCGTTGCCGGTTATCCCGGGGAACAGGTGATGCGCGACGCAGCCACGCAGCCGTCAATCGGGCGCGCACATCGCGAGGCGCCCCATCGCCGCGCCGGCCCCGCGCACCGCGCAGGTTGCCGGCTCGTCGGCGATCCGCACCGCCAGCCCGGTTTCGTCGAGCAGCAGGCGCCCGAGATGCGCGAGCAGTGCGCCGCCGCCCGTCAGCACCGCGCCGTGATGCGCGATATCGGTCACGAGCTCGGCCGGCGCGTTCTCGAGCACCGATTTCACCGCGCCGGTCACCTGCTTCAGCGGGCCGGCCAGCGCTTCCGCGACGTCGTGATTCGACAGCTCGATCGTGCGCGGCAGCCCGTCCTGGACGCCGCGGCCGACCGCGCGCATCGTCTCGCGCGGCACCGCGGTGGTGGCCGAGCCGATCGTCTTCTTCACGTGCTCGGCGGTCTGGTCGCCGAGCAGCACGCCGTACAGGTTGCGCACGTAGTTGACGATCGCCGCGTCGAACTGGTCGCCGCCGACACGGATCGCCTCGCGATAGACGATCCCGCCGAGCGCGATCACCGCGACTTCGGTCGTGCCGCCGCCGATGTCGACGACGAGCGAGCCGACCGCTTCGGTCACCGGCAGGCCCGCGCCGAGCCCGGCAGCCAGCGATTCCTCGATCAGTTCGACCTTCCACGCACCGGCCGCGTACGCGGCATCGCGGATCGCGCGGCGCTCGACCGCGGTCGCCCCGGACGGCACGCACAGCGTCACGTCGACGCGCCGGCCGAAGCGCGTGCGCGTGCGCGACATGTCGATGAACTGGCGGATCATCTGCTCGGCCGCGTGCGCATCGGCGATCACGCCGTGCTGCAGCGGCCGCACCGCCTCGATATGGCCGGGCTCGCGGCCGAGCAGCGCCTTCGCACGCTCGCCGACCGCCTCGAGCGTCGGACGCGCCGTCGCGCCGTCCCGCTTGCGAAAGCAGATGACCGACGGCTGGTTCAGCACGACGCCGCGCTCGGGCGTGTAGATGCGCGTGCTCGCCGTTCCGGGGTCGATCGAAACGGATTGCGCAAACAACTTTCCGAACAGCGGTGTCGACATGATCAGGCCTTTACGAACGAACGGGCGGAACGCCTCGGGCGCCACCCCGCGCGCATCCGGCCCTATCCGGCAGCGCACGGCGCGTGCCGGCGTATTCCGGCATAGCGGCAATTGATGCGGAAACTTTAACCAATCCTCGTGATTTTTTCGCGACGAAATTACCGAAAGCGTCGCATTTACGCCCGCAGACGCGCACCCGCGTCTCGCGTCGCCCGTGCAAAACACGTTAATCTCTCGGTTTTGCCTGTTTTGCGCAGGCTGTCGACGCCCGATTCCGCCAGGTAACCACGATGACAGCGCCCGATTCTCTCCGCTGGCAGCGGTTGCGCCGCCTTTGTCCGATACTCGTCGCCGTCTGGTGCTGTGCCGCCGCCGCGCAATCCGCACCGGCGGCCGATATCACCGCCCCGTCGGCCCCGACCGACGTGCCCGCCGCGCCGGCACTTGCTTCGCACGCCTGCACACCCGACGGCGGCCCGTCCGGCCGTCCGGCGGTCGGCCTCGTGCTGTCCGGCGGCGGCGCGCGCGGCTACGCGCACCTCGGCGTGCTGAAGGTGCTCGAGGAAAACCGCATCCCGGTCGACTGCATCGCCGGCACCAGCATGGGCGCGGTGGTCGGCGGCCTGTTCGCGAGCGGCATGGCCGCCGACGAGATTCAGAAGCGCCTGTCGCAGGTCAATCTCGCCGACGTCGCATTCGACGTGACCGAGCGTGCGGACCTCCCGCAGAGCCGCCGCGAGGACGAGCGCTTCTATGCGAGCGGCCTGACGCTCGGCTTCGGCGCGAAAGGCGTGAAGGCGCCGGCGGGCCTCGTGCAGGGCAACCGGCTGCAGGCGCTGCTCGCGGACTGGACCGCCGCCGTGCCGATCAACCAGGCGTTCGACCGGCTGCCGATCCCGTACCGCGCGGTCGCGACCGACCTGCAGACGGGGCAGATGGTCGTGCTCGACCACGGTTCGCTGCCGCTCGCGATCCGCGCGAGCATGGCGATGCCCGGCCTGTTCGCGCCCGCCGAGATCAACGGCCGCGCGCTGGTGGACGGCGGCCTGGTCAGCAACCTCCCGGTCGACACCGCGCGCGCGATGGGCGCGAACGTCGTGATCGCGGTCGACATCGGCTCGCCGCTGCGCCCGCTCGACGCGCTCGCGTCGCCGGCCGACGTGATGCAGCAGATGATCGGCATCCTGATCCGCCAGAACGTCGCGTCGCAGCACAAGCAGATCACCGGGCAGGACGTGCTGCTCAAGCCCGAGCTCGGCGCGTTGTCGTTTACCGATTTCCAGAACGCGAGCCAGGCGATCGCCGCCGGCGAGGCCGCCGCGAAAGCCGCGCTGCCGCAGCTGCAGCACTTCACGCTCACGCCCGAGCAGTACGCGGCGTACCGGTCCGCGCACACGCAGCCGCTGCCGCCGCCGGTCCGGATCACCGGCATCGACGTGCGCACGGACGGCGGCGTGCCGAAGCGGGTCGTGTTCGACGCGTTGCACGTGAAGCCCGGCGACCTCTACGATCCGAAGGCGGTAAGCCAGGACCTGCTCGCGCTGTCGACGAGCGGCAATTTCGAGAGCGTCACGCAGCAGGTCGTGAGCCATGACGACGAGAACCGGCTCGTGATTGACGCGCGCGAGAAATACTGGGGACCGAACTTCCTGCTGTTCGGGCTCGGGATGTCGAGCAGTTCCACCGACGAAGGCGGCTTCCGGCTGCACCTCGGCTACCGGCGGCCGTGGCTCACCGACTCGGGCCTCGAATTCCGCGCGGACACGACGCTCGGCAGCGATCGCCAGTCGGTGCGCGTCGAGCTGCGCCAGCCGCTATCGACCGGCACCGGGCTTTATTTCGCGCCGTACGCGGAATACGAACGGCGCTTCGCGAACGCCTACGCCGACGACGTGAAGCTCACGCAGTTCCGGCTGCAGACCGAACGCGTCGGCTTCGATTTCGGCGTGCCGATCCGGCGCCTCGGCGATTTCCGCATCGGTCTCGCGTATGCACACGGCTATGCGTCACCGGACTACAACGTGCCGATCGCGTTCGGGCCGGACGGCCAGCCGACCGAGTTCCTGTTCAACGGCACGAACGGCCGGCAGCTCAGCGCGCGCGCGCGGCTCGTGATCGACCAGCTCGACGATCCGCTGTTCCCGCGCAAGGGCTACTTCGGCGAACTGCGGGCCGAGCGGTCGTTCGTGTCGAGCGAGCAGCGGCAGTACACCGAATTGTTCGGCAAGGCGATGGTCGCGCAGCAGTTCGGACGCCACAGCATCAATGCGAGCCTCGAGGCCGGCAAGAGTTTCGGCGGCGTGAGCCCCGTCAACCTGCTGGATTTCACGCTCGGCGGCTTCCAGCATCTGGCCGCGTATGCGGCCGACCAGCTCAACGGCAACGCGCTCGTCTACGGGCAGGTCACGTACATGAACCAGCTGATGACGTTCAACGCGTCGCCCATCAAGGCACTGTTCGTCGGCGCGAGCGCGGAACTCGGCAACGTCTGGTCGCTCGACAGCGACGTCGGCTCCGGGCCGCTCAAGCAGAGCTATTCGTTCTTCACGAGCCTGACGACGTCGTTCGGCCCGCTCTACGTCGGTATCGCGCTCGCGCCGGGCGGGAGGCGCAACCTGTATTTCCAGCTCGGCCGCACGTATTGAGCGTGGCAAGCCGGCCTGGCACGTTCGCAAACCCGTTATTTGCGTGAACGGGCCCTAGACCGGCCAGCTGATCTCGAAGCGCGCACCGCCGAGCGCGACCGGATCGGCGACCGCGATCCGCCCGTTGTGCGCATGCAGCACCTGGCGCGTGATCGCGAGGCCGAGCCCGTAGCCGCCCGTGCGGCGGTCGAGCCGCACGAACGCGTCGAAGATCCGCTCGCGTTCGTGCTCGGGCACGCCTAGGCCGTCGTCCTCGACGTAGATGCAGATGTTGCCGTGCCCGATCGCGATGCCGGCCGCGATCTGCGAGCGCGCGTACTTGCTCGCGTTGCGCAGCAGGTTGCGCATCGCATACGACATCAGCCGCCGGTCCATCTTCACGCGCACGTCGGTCGCGATCGCGATGCGCGTATCGATCGATTTCTCCGGATACAGCAGCGCGGCGTCGTTGACCTGATGCTCGAACCACGCGGCGAGCGCGGTCGGCTCGAGGTTCGACTGCAGCGAGCTGTATTCGAGCCGCGCATACGTGAGGCTCATGTCGATCAGCTCGTCGAGCTCGGTCACATCCTGCGCGATGCCGTCGAGCGCGGCTTCGTATTCGGCCGCCGAACCGGGCTCGCGCAGGATCTCGAGCGCGAAACGCACGCGCGCGAGCGGCGTGCGCAATTCATGCGAAATACCGTTCGTGAGGTCGCGCTGCGCGGCGATCAGCCGCTCCATGCGCATCGCGAGCGCGTTCAGCGTGCGCGCAAGCGGGCCGATGATCACGCTGTGCGATTCGCGCGCGCGCGTATTGAAGCGCCCGCCGGTGAAGTCGATCGCGCGCTCGCGCACCATCACGAGATCCGACCACACGGGCCGCATCCAGCGGTACGCGGCAAGCGCCGGCAAGGTCACCACGAACGCGACGACGGGCCAGATGTCGCCCGGCAACGCATCGAACGCGTGCCACACCACGCGCGGCGACAGCACGACGGCGAGCGCGAGGGCCGGCACGAGCGCCGTCAGCAGCACGAGGCTGAGCAGCTGCAGGTAGGTGCGCACATAGAGGCGCGACCAGCTCGGGATCCGGTCGGCGCGCGTGTCCGTCCACGAGCGGCGGAAATGCAGCCAGCGCCACTTGACGTAGCGCAGCGGCGACAGACGGGGCGCGTCATTCCCACGCATGTTTGCTGAACTGGTAGCCCTTGCTGCGGATCGTCTTGATCCGCTGCGGGTTGCTCGCGTCGTCGCGCAGCTTGCGGCGCAGCTTCGAGATGCGGCCGTCGATCGTGCGGTCGAGCCCGTCGAATTCGACGCCGCGCAGCTGCAGCATCAGGTCGTCGCGGCTGACCACTTCGCCCGCGTGGCTGACGAGCGCCCACAGCAGGTCGAACTCGGCCGAGGTCAGGTCCGGCACGCTGCCGTCCGGCAGCACGACGGTGCGATCGGTGCGGTCGATCGTGAACTTGCCGAACGCGAAGCGCTCGGGCGGCGCGGCCGACGGGTCGGCGCCGCGCGCGGGCGTGCGGCGCAACTGCGCCTTGATCCGCGCAAGCAGGATGCGCGGCTCGACCGGCTTGTGCACGTAGTCGTCGGCGCCGATCTCGAGGCCGAGCAGCTCGTCGAACGGCTCGTCGCGCGCCGTCACCATGATGATCACGCCGTCGTACTGCCTGCGCGCCTCGCGGCAGATCTCGAAACCGTCCTTGCCCGGCAGGTTCACGTCGAGAATGACGAGATCCGGGCGCATGGACAGGATCGCCGGCACGGCGGCATCGCCGTGCAGCACGGTGTCGACTTCGTAGTCGTTCTTGCGCAGGTAGCCGGCGATCAGCGCGGACAAGCGGGTGTCGTCTTCGACGAGCAGGATCCGGAAGGACATGGGCAAACGGTTGAATCGTACGGAAAGCGGCGACGCAGCCGGCTTGCGCCGGGAAGGTCTCGTCGGCCGAAACGTATCGCATGATACTGCGCCTGACGATCGCTGACGCGCTCATCTCGAAAATAGGGGTGCGAAGGCGGGGGTGCACGCGCCGTGCTTGACGAATCCGTGCGGAGACGGTTCCATACGGGCTCGCCGGAATCCGGGCGCTGCACGCCCTCGCCTGACCTCATGAATTACCAACCGATCCTCGAACGCATCCACACCGAACTCGCCCCCTGGATCGGCCAGGGCCGCGTCGCCGACTACATCCCCGAGCTTGCGAACGTGCCCGCCGACAAGTTCGGCATCGCGGTCGTGACGCTCGACGGCAACGTTTACACGATCGGCGACGCGCACGAACGCTTCTCGATCCAGAGCATCTCGAAGCTGTTCGCGTGCACGCTCGCGTTCCAGCTGCTCGGCGACGCGCTGTGGGAGCGGGTCGGACGCGAACCGTCGGGCACCGCGTTCAATTCGCTCGTGCAGCTCGAAAGCGAGCGCGGCAAGCCGCGCAATCCGTTCATCAACGCGGGCGCGCTCGTCGTGACCGACGTGCTGTGCCGCCGCTTCGTGAAGGCCGAGACCGCGCTCGTCGAATTCGTGCGGCGGCTGATCGGCGCGACCGACATCGACTACGATTCGCGCGTCGCGCTGTCCGAGCTTCAGCATGCGGAGCGCAACCGCGCGATGGCGCATTTCATGGCAAGCTTCGGCAACATGCAGATGCCGCCGGAAACCGTCGTCGATGCGTATTGCCGCCAGTGCGCGATCACGATGAACTGCGTCGAACTCGCGCGTGCCGCGCTGTTCCTCGCGAACGGCGGCGTCGCGCCCGTCACGGGCGAGCGCATCGTCGATTCGAGTTCCGCGAAACGGCTGTCCGCGCTGATGCTGACCTGCGGTACCTACGACGCGGCCGGCGACTTCGTATACCGCGTCGGCCTGCCCGCGAAGAGCGGCGTCGGCGGCGGCATCGTCGCGGTGCTGCCGGGCGAGATGGCCGTGTGCGTGTGGGCGCCGGGGCTCGACGCGAATGGGAACTCGCTTGCGGGCCAATTGGCGTTGGAGTGGCTGACGACGTATTCGGGGCGGTCGATTTTTTGAAGCGCAGAAGTCGAGCGAATCAGCCACCTCGACCAACACTCGATATCGATCATTTGTTTGCCAGACGCTCCAGCAGACGATCCAGCGCCTGCTGATACTGTGCCTCCAACTTTTGCACCTGCATCTGCTTGCCTTGAGCCGAAACTAGCGCCAAGCCGCTGCCGTGGGCATGGTCGATCAGAATATCGCGCCATAGCAGCGGCTCGTCCGTCATCTCCGCCAGCAACACCGTTAGACGATCGGTGATATGGCGGACGACGCCGGCAAAGGCTTCCGGCGTGGCGAAGATCGCCAATGTCAGTGGCGGATGTTTGCCAACGGCGTGGTGATAACGGGTCAACAGCGCCCGGATTTCAGCCCCGGGATCCGACAGCACGTCGGCCCCCTCCAGCACTTCCGCATAGACGCGATCCGACAGCGCGCGCAGCAGCCCGTCATAGTCACCCACATGGTGATAAAGGCTCATCGCGGTCACGCCCAGCCGCTTGGCCAGCGCGCGCATCGTCAAGCCTTGCCCGCCGTCTTCATCCAGCAGCACCAGCGCCGCGGTCAGGATATCGTCCCGCGACACGCCCGTGCCTTGCACCGGACGCCCGCGCGGGCGAGTCATCGCGCGAGCCGATAGGTGGACTGCACGAGGCCTGAAGCAAAGCTGCGGCTGGATACCAACTCCAGAGCAATGTCTTGCAGCAGGGGGCCAAAGAGCGGGCGTCCCGACCCGATCAATACGGGCACCGTGGTGATCACCATATCGGCGATCAGCCCATCGCGCAGAAAGGACTGCACGAGTTGCCCGCCGTCGACGTAAACCCGGCGCACGCCTTGGCGCGCCAATTCTTCCATTGCGGCCTTGGGCGCAAGGTCCGAAAAGCGCAGCTTCCCTTGCAGCGCTTGAGGCACCGGCGTATCGGCCAACTGCCTGGACAGCACCAGGACCGGCTGCTCGTAAGGCCAGGCGTCGAAGGTCCGAATCTTTTCATAGCAACCGCGACCCATCACGATCGTGTCCTTGTCGGCGATGAAGGCGGCGTAGCCATGGTCCTCGGCGGGCTCATCGCGCTGCAACAGCCAGCCAATGTCGCCGTCTGGCCGGGCGATGAAGCCATCCAGGCTGGTAGCGATGAAGACGTGTGCGGTGGTCATCCTGAATCCAATATATATACGGTGTATATTATCTTACAGGCAGCGCAACGGATGGGCCAGCAGGAACGGAGCATCCGCGCTTCTGCAGATTCAAGACTTCGGCGAAATAGTCGCGGTCAGCAGACGTTCAAGTGTCTTTGCGAGATTCGTGGCGAGCGGCCAGTCGTTGCCGAACCCTGTCGCTGAAGGAGGCGCGGCACTTGCCCGCCAGCCTGTGCCGACGAGTTTGCATGTCAGTTCATTTTGACGGGGTTCCGGTACGCTGGCGCTCGAATGGCTGACCACGTATTCGGAGCGGTCGATTTTCTGACGCCGCGGGCCGCGGGCCGCGCGGCGCGTCGGGTAGATCCCGCCGACGCTACTCGGCCGACGCCGTCCGCGAACCGCCCGACGACAGCGCGGCGCTGTCCTGCTCGCGCCACGCGCGGCGCGACGCGATGATCCCCTTCACCGCCGAGCGCGCGACCTTCCACCACGCGAACGGCCGCGGATCGGCGAGCATGCTGAGCGCGCGCGCGTAATCGAGCGTGAGCCCCGGCGTCCACGCCATCGTCACCGCGCGCTTGCGGATCTGCGCGGCCACCCACAGCTCGGGCGTGAGCAGCAGCCGCACGAATGCGCCCCACCCGGCCCGCGCGCCCTTCAGGCGCCACACCGCGCCGTCGAGGGCCGCTTCGAGCGCATTCGACACGGTGCTAGAGCAGTTGCGGTGCGTAAGGTTGTACGTCGTGTTCCGGCGGTACGCCGACCAGAACGCATCCAGTTTCGCGGGATCGTAGTTGCGGATGCGCACACGCACCGTCGACGGGCACCACGCGTTCGATTCGGTCGCATAGTCCGGCTGGAACAGCCCCGGCACGTCGTTCTCGCGCGTCGCGCGCAGGATCCGCGTGAACTCGTCCGGCGAGCGGTCGATCTCGACGCCCGGATACAGGCTGATGTAGACGCCGTCCGGCGCTTCGAGCGCCGCATGCCCGGTCGAGATCACGCCGTTGACGTCCACCGCTGCGATATAGCGGTCGATCACCGGATAGCGCTGCGCTTGCGCCTTCGACGTGCCGGTCGGGGTCCACACGTGCACGGTCAGCGCATGCTCGTCGTCGGCAGGCGGGCCGTCCCATTCGGTCTGCGCGAAGCGCGGCGCGGCCGGCGCCGCGGCGGGATCGGGCGTGATGACCGAGGCCGAGGCCGATGCCGGCGACGTCGCGAACGCGGGGTTGCGCGTCAGCCGCTTCACGCGCGCCGCGAGGTTCAGCATGTGGATTCCGCCGAACAGCAGCAACAGGCCGAGACAGTACGGCACGGTGCCGACGTAATGCGTCGGATACGGCTGGTAGAAGAAAATTGCCAGCAGCAGCTCGATCACGCCCCACGTGAACGCGACGTGCCAGCGGCGATAGCGAACCATCCACGCGGACGTGCACTGCAGCAGGCCGTCGACGAGGAACAGCGTGCCGAAGATCATCGACAGCAGGAAGTGGCCGTGGTGATGCCCGGCGAAGATCAGCCCCGCGGCCACCACGACCGCGATGCCCTTCACGTAGCGCAGCACGCGCTGCCCGCCGACGCCGCTGCCGGCCACCGCGAGCGTCGCGAGCCCTTCGAACAGGAACAGCCACGCGAAGAAGTCGATCGGAAAATGGAGCGCGCCGTCGAGCGCGTCGATGAAAATGACGACGCCCGCGACGATCCACACCCAGCCGAGCATCGTCAGCCCGCGCCAGCGCGTCCGCAAATATTCGATGCCCAGCAGCAGCAACACCAGTCGTACCATCGCGCCCTCTTGTCGTATCGGTTGAACGCGCTCTGGCGGCGCGCCCCGGATGCATGCGAAACGCGCATCGGATCGACGCGCGCGGCGGCGCCCGGATCATGCCCGGCGGCGCCGTGCGTCGCCATTCGTCGCCGTGGGTCGCCGCCGTGAAAGACCCGGTCCCGCCGGGATCGCACGGGTCAAATATTAAGATATGACGAATAAGGTTGAAAGCCCGCCGAAACCGTTCGCGGGCCTGCAGGCCGTCGGTTCGGTGCTGGAGCCGTGCGGCAGTGCCCCGCGCGAGCGCCGCTGCCGTCTACCGTTGCGCCGCCACGCACGCGGCGACGAGCCGCTCGACATCCGCGATGCCGAAGAACGGCCGGTGCGATCGTCCGACGCGCACGACCACGAGCCGGCTCGACGGCACGACGACGACGAACTGTCCGAGATTGCCGAGTGCGTAGAACGCGTCCGCCGTCACGGACGGCATCAGCGGCATGCCCGTCTTCCCGCCGGCCGCCGGTTGCGTACTCGCGTCGCGCCGGTTGACCCACCATCCGGCGCCATAGTTCGTGCCGGCGCCCGGTGTGGTGGACCAGCGCACCCAGCCTTCCGGCAGCACGCGCTTGCCGTCGACCACGCCATCGTCGAGGTAGAGCTGGCCGAAGCGCGCCCAGTCGCGCGCGGAAGCCAGCATGTAGTGCGCGCCGACCGGCGTGCCCGTTGCGTCCATCTCCAGCGTGACGTTGCGCATCTGCAGCGGCCCGAACAGCGCGTCCGCCGCGAAACGCTGGACTGCGTCGCCCGTGCCGCCGGCCGCATCGCGCACGATGCGTGCGACCAGGTGCGTGCTCGCGCTGCTGTACGCCCACCGGCTGCCGGGCGACGCGACGAGTCGCGCGCGCTCGGCAAAGCCCGCCATGTCCGGCTCGTCGTAGAACATCCGGTTCGACGGATCGAACCCGCTGCCGGTCTCGTCGAGGTCGAGGCCGCTCGTCATGTGCATCAGCTGCGCGAGCGTGATATCGCCGCGCGGATCGCCGGCGTGCTGCCACGCCGCCAGCGGCGCGCGTGCGTCGACCGACAGCCGGCCCTCGCGCACGAGGATGCCGACGAGCGCGTTCGTCACCGACTTGGTCAGCGAATAGCCGAGGACCGGCGTGTCCGGCGCATAGCCCGGCGCATAGCGCTCGGCGACGAGCTTGCCGTCGTGCAGGACGACGACCGCCTTCGTTCCGCTGTACGGCGGCGTTGCGGATTCGGCGAAGGCCGCGTCGAGCGCGGCGCCCACGCGCGGGTCGGCCGTCGCGACCGGCGGGGATTCCGCGTGGCGCTCGGCACGCGGCAATGCCGCGGACGGTGGCGCACTGTCATCCCGCGTCGTTGCGTCCCGCGGCGCGAACGTCAGCATGCAGCCGTACACGCCGCGATAGACCGCGCGGCTGCGGAAGCCGCCGAGAAACGTCGCCTGCACCACTTGTTGCGTGCGGTCCACGTCGTAGCGGACGCCCCAGCGCACCAGCCCGAAGCCGGGCATCGGCGCGACGCCCTCGGCATATGCGCGATCCGGATCGAGGCCGCTCACGAACGTCTCCGAACACAGGTTGTGTGCGACCGTGCCGGTTGCGACGCGCAGCGCGCGGTCCGGACCCGAGCCGGCGCAGCCGGCAACAGCGAGGCACAGCGCAAGGATCGCGAGACGGCGTGGCACGGCGAGCGGGAGCGTCCGGTACATGGCGGGTTCGGGTGAGCGGCAACAAAAGATGTCGAAAGCGGCAGGGATCGGCACGGTCCGGTCGTGGCAGGCAAGCACCGCGCGCCGATTCTAATGGCCGTCGGTGACACTCAGTGACGGATTGCGCGTCATGGGACGACACACGGCTGCACCGCTGCGCAACGCGCGCCCAGCGCTTCGTCCCGGCGCTTTGCGGCGCGCGGCGCGACACGCGGCGCCGTCGCCGAACGCGCATCCCCTTCGACAACCTCCGGCAATTGCGCCAGAATCATCGCCTCCGAGGGTGAAAGCCACCTTAACCGCGCAGACGGAACAAGAACTGATGAAAACGACATTCACACGCCGGCGCCTGCTGACCGCCGGCATGGTTGCGGGCAGCCTCGCGCTGTCCGGTTGCTTCACGCGTGACCTGTACGAAAAGAAGGACAAGAAGTACATTGAGTCCGTGTCCGCATTCATGATCACCGAAGACGGCAAAAAGCTCGTCGTGCTGGGTGATCAGTATCACTACATCTTCGACCTGCCGGAGCAGCTTCGGCCGGTGCTGATGTCCAGCTACCGGAAATCGCTGCGCTCGTCGTTCTACAGTTTCCATGCCGACGGCAGCAGCGTGACGGGCCACTACCGCACCGCGCTGCCGCAAGACGCGTCCGCCGCCGACCGGCAAGCGGCCGTCGCCGACGGTTTCGCGGAGACGAAGAACGGCGTCGTGCTCGACGGCGAGATCAGCGGCAAGCGCTATACCGCCAACGGCTTCGCGCCGATGCAGAACACGGCCGCTCAAGCGTTCAACGAGCGGTACCAGGTCTTCATCACGGAACCGCTGTCCGCGTTCGACAAAGGACTCCGGTTGCTGGCCACGCCTGTCACCGTCGCGGCCGACGGCGTGCTCGTGCTGGGCGGCATCGTGCTCGTGCCGATCGCGGCCATCGTGATCCAGGCGAACGGCGGCCTCCGGATCATGTAATGGCGCCTACGCCATCCCGGCGAAGTCGGTCGCGGCGAACAGCGACGCACGCGCCACACGACGGCCGCAACCGGAGCATCGCCTTGACCGACTCACCGCTTCAATCGTCCCCGCTCGGCCCGCTGCTGAAGCGCTGGCGGCTGCTGCACCGCGTGAAGCAGAGCCACGCCGCCGAACTGTTCGGCGTTGCGCAGTCGACGATTTCCCGCTGGGAAGCCGGCGCCCAGCAGATGTCGGCCGACGAGCGCGAGCTCGCCGAGCGGCTGCTCGCGGCGCGGCTCGATTCGGCGGGAGACCGTGCGCTCGCGCGGCTCGTCGCTGCTCATCCGGGCCGCGTGCACCTCGTGTGCGACCTCACCCACCGGCTGCTCGCATGCTCGCAGTCGCGCGCCGCCGAATTCACGGCGCCGCTGTCGACGTTGCTCGGCACGTCGCTGTGGCGCTACGCGACGCACGAGATCGTGCACGCGGAAGCATCGCTCGACGCGCTCGGCTGGCGCGACAGCGCGGGCCCGCCGAGCGTCGAGTTCGGCAGCGGCGCGAACGCGTCGCACGTCGTGCCGATCCGCCGCAGCACCTGCCGCTGGACGCAGATGGTGCTGTCGGACGGCTCAGCCGCGCGGCTCGTCGAAACGTTGTGACGCGCGCCGCGCATATTTCATGCGTGGACAATACGCGGACAGGCGGCTTACGCTGGGCGGCTCATTGCATGGAACTCGCCGATGAACCTCGATACGATCCACGCGCGGCTCGGTTTCCTGCGCGAAGCGGAACGCCTGAAGGACGTGCTGCGCAGTGGCCATACATCGAACGGGCGCCCGGAAAGCACGGCCGAGCATAGCTGGCGGCTGTGCCTGATGGCGCTCGTGTTCGCCGATGCGCTGCCCGGCGCCGATCCGCTGAAAGCGCTGAAGCTGTGCGTCGTCCACGACCTCGGCGAAGCGCTGCATGGCGACATCCCCGCGATCGAGCAGGCCGCGCATCCGGATAAAAGCGCACACGAACGCGACGACCTGCTGACGCTGACGGCAGGCCTCGACGCCGCGCTGCGCGACGAGATCGTGTCGCTGTGGGACGAATACGAGCAGGCCGCGACACCGGAAGCGCAGGCTGTGAAGGCGCTCGACAAGCTCGAAACGATCCTGCAGCACAGCCAGGGCGACAATCCGCCGGACTTCGACTACGCGTTCAATCTCGGCTACGGTCGGCAATACACGAACGCGAGCCCGCTGTTCAGCGCGATCCGCGCGATCGTCGATGCGGATACGAAAAAGCGGATGGACGCACGTCACGCGTAACCGGCGCCGCAAAATACCTCCCCGCTACGCGAGTTCCGTCTGTCTGACGCACTCGCCGCCACCCAGATAGCTGCTCCGCGGAATTCGCCAGACCAAACTCGACACCGCCCCCTTCACCAAGGGTCAAGATCGCGACAGCAGCTCCCGCACATGCGTATCTGCCACTCGGAGCGCCCGCCAGAAGCGGGCCCTCACGCATTACTTCGAGACGGCGCCTTCTTTCACTCTCCAGACGCGCGAAAGGTTTTGGTCTTGCCGCTGCAAGTTCTGCGGCAATCCTGCGCCAATGCTCGAACCCCGTATTCCCCAACCATTAGAAAGCACGAACGAATACACCAACGCTGATCTCAATTTAATTTCACAACATTTAACAATTTAACAATCTGCGACAATTTATTAATCTCAAAAAAATAATCCCTTGAAAAATCCACACAAAAAAGCCTAACATACAAACCACAGGAATCCTAAATTGAAACATGATTTGATTCCCACAAATTCACCCACGTCGCGCCTGTAATTTGCGACTCTTTTCCCAACCGCCACAAAGGAGATTTTGACGCATATCAAGCAAAAATTCTTCACAAAGAAGATTATCCAATCGACTGCAGTCGCCTTCGGCATGGCTCTTACTATATTCCACCCTGGCATTGCCACCGCAGAAGGGCTTGCAAACAAAATCCTCGAGGGCCCAAACAGCCCCAACCAACGAGCATACACGAGCTGCTCCATTCATTACACTATGTGCATCCAACGATACGGCAGCAGACCCGGCGGCAACGCCAATATTACGCGATGCGGAGACTGCCTAAATCAATGCAATCGTTCGAATGGGTGGTGGCCGATGATAAGCGGCTGCGCCGTATAAAATAGCGAGGCCTTTCGTCGCGAGCGCCCCACTCTAGCAAGTTGAAAAATCCTCTCCGACACAAAAACCACCACTTACTCGCGGCGAATTTTCCATTCTCCTCAAATTACCTAGTGGTATTAAAAATACTCACACATGATCAAGGCACATCGATGAATCCCAAGGTAGATCATTCAAAGATGCTCCACGCAACATTTTCGGACACATCATTCAGTGCCATTTCATCCGCAATTGCGGACGGAAGATTGACAGGATCATGCGCTCTGATCGGTGGAGATTGGCATCTCGGCCCACTCAAGAAACGCAATACCCAAACACTTGCGACATGGTTTACCGAACACCTCGGCTACGCGCCGAAAAACCCGACAATCAGTGATTCCGTCGCCACCATCGATGTGCCCACAAAAATTTTCACATGGATAAACGTGATTTCATCCAACGAATATGCAAATTTTCTACACTGGATAAGCACTTGCGCGCCGCGACAGCTTTTTTTGGTTTTGCTTCCGGATGACTGCATTTTCCCTGAATTCGCGAACCCCGGCGATCTCGCCGAACTTCTCGACAATGCAGTTGAGAAAGATTCAAACGAAATCGCTCTCTACGCCCAAGAGTGGAAGACACTAGTGGGCGAAGATTCCGATTTCAGATTAATAAATCCCACCGGAAAAATCCAATCATTCAAATCATCTCATTTTGACAAATATATCACCAATTCCATGACAGACGAATGGGAACCCTCTCCGACAGTAGTGCTGCGTATCATGGAAAAGCTCAATGTCGAAAATCAAAAATCGCCGGGCGATATCTTTTTTTACCACCGACTCGAGAAACTCACTGTGAATGGCACCATAGAAAAACAAGCTAATACCGGCATCACACAAACCCAAATACGCCTAGCGCATCCATGATGTACCTGCTGCCCCCTCAGGCCACAACACCCAACCATCATGCCGATAAATCTGAAATCACTGGCAGCAACACTCCTGTCGATCGCCTTTGTTGCAATGCATGGCAAGGCATTCGCCTTTCAGGAAGAAGAAAATTTGAAGCAGATTCTGCAAACCAAAGTTCCAGAATTGAAAATTGAGACAGTCTCTCGATCCACAATCGACGGTTTATTTGAAATTGTCGCAAACTCTCGAATTTTTTACAGCAACCCGACGGGCACGCACATCATCATTGGCGACATAATCGACACCACCAACCAAGAAAATTCAACAGAAACACGATTCAACTCAATCAACAGCATTACCATCGGCAACCTTCCGTTTCAATACGCAATAAAAACAAAAAACGGAAATGGAAAACGAATTATCGCCACCTTCTTCGATCCAAATTGCTCATTTTGCAAAAAAATGAGCCCCGAGCCAGACAAGGTTCCAAACGCAACCATATATATTTTCCTGTACCCCATCCTTTCCACCGACTCAGCCACCAAGTCCAAAATGATCTTTTGCGCTGACAATCCATCCCTGGCATGGAAGCAGTAGGTACAAAGAGGAAAAATCACGGCACCTCGGACACCATGTCAACCCACCATCACCAACGAACTCATTTCGCTGGGAAAGAAACTGAACATCAAGGGAACACCGACAACATTCCTGCCTTCTGGCGAAAGAGTCGAAGGATTTATTTCCGGAAAAGACTTAGCCAACATGATCGATCGAAAATAACAGCACTGGCCATCCAACATCCTCGCTCACCCTAAAACCGCAAAGACTGGATTTTTCTGCTGCGCGCGCTCGACGAGAAAAGCCGCGCAACTACCGTCGCCATGTTCTTGCATTCGCCCGCCGATTTCATATATTGCAACAATGGCAGAGATTGACATCCGTTCCGGCAACGCCGTCGGCACGATTCAGCACAGTTTCCACACGATTTCGCGAGATTATCTCGATTACCATGAGCGGCTGATTCGAATCAGCGCTTCCGCGCGATACGTACACGACTTCTGTCGCAATCGAACTGCACCGCATGCCACGCTAACCGGATCGTCCCGATCGGCCGCACACACCGCCGACGCCCGAGACATCCTCGCCGTATTCTCATGAATCAGAATACCCACCGCCGCCAGCGCATCGTGCTGGCCATCTTCACTGTCGTTGCGATCGCCACTGGTGTCACGTTAACGATATTCGCGCCAGACAAGCGTCCGCAGTACCTGACCGCGCCGGTCACGCGTGGTGATCTCGAGGACGCAGTGCTCGCAACCGGGACGCTGCAGGCGTTCAAGCAGGTCGACGTCGGCGCGCAGGTATCCGGGCAATTGAAGACGCTGAAGGTAAAACTTGGAGACAAGGTCGCGAAGGGCCAGTGGCTCGCCGAGATCGACCCCGTCATCTCCGAAAACACGCTGCGCCAGGCGCGCGCCAGCGAGGAAAGCCTGCGCGCGCAGCAGCAAGCGACTGCCGCACTGATGACGCAGGCGAATCTCGCGTTCCGCCGCCAGCAGGCGATGCTGCCCGACGACGCCACGCCGCGCGAAGCTGTCGAGACCGCGCGCGCGACACTCGAGGTGCAGCGCTCGAACCTTGCGTCGCTCGCAGCGCAGATCCGTTCGGCCCGCATCCAGATCGACACCGCGCAGGCGAACCTCAGCTATACGCGCATCGTCGCGCCGATGAACGGCGAGGTCGTCGCGATCGTCACACAGGAAGGCCAGACCGTGATCGCCCAACAGCAGGCACCAGTGATCCGGAAGCTCGCCGATCTCGACACGATGACAGTGAAAGCACAGATATCCGAGGCCGACGTGATTCGCCTGCGTTCCGGCCAGACCGCATATTTCACAATCCTCGGTGAACCCGACACGCGCCACTACGGCGCGCTGCGCGCGATCGAGCCGGCGCCGCAGAACTTTGCGGATTCGCAGACGGGCCTCGGCGGCGGAGCGAAGCCGAACACAGCCGTCTTCTACAACGCACTCTTCGAAGTGCCGAATCCCGACCATCGGCTGCGAATCTCGATGACCGCGCAGGTCGGCATTGTCCTCAGCAATGCGAGCAACGCGCTCAGCATCCCCGCCGCCGCGCTCGGCGAGAAACGCAAGGACGGCACCTACGCTGTCCGCGTGCTGTGCGCCGACGGCAGCACGGAAACACGGGCCGTTCGCATCGGCATCAACAACAACGTACGCGTCGAAGTGCTGGCGGGCCTGGAGGACGGCGAGCGCGTCGTGATCGGCGACGCCACAGCAGACGCGCACCCGCCCCTGGCAGAAGCGGTATGACGATGAGCAAGCCCCTGCTGCAACTCGCCGACGTCACCCGGTACTTTCCCGCCGGTGACAAGGACGTCGTCGTCCTGAAGAACGTCAACCTGTTGATCGACGCGGGCGAGATCGTCGCGATCGTCGGCGCGTCCGGTTCCGGCAAGTCGACGCTGATGAACATCCTCGGCTGTCTCGACCATCCGAGCTCGGGCAGCTACACCGTCGGCGGGCGCGAGACGCACACGCTCGGCAGAGACGAGCTCGCGCAACTGCGCCGCGAGCATTTCGGCTTCGTGTTCCAGCGCTATCACCTGCTGCCGCACGTCGACGCGGTCGCGAACCTAGAAATGCCCGCGATCTACGCGGGCACCGCACGAGCGGAGCGGCACGCGCGGGCACGCGAACTGCTCGCGCGCCTCGGGCTCGCGGAACGCGAGAATCACAGGCCGGGGCAACTGTCGGGCGGCCAGCAGCAGCGCGTGAGCATCGCGCGCGCGCTGATGAACGGCGGCCAGGTGATCCTCGCCGACGAGCCGACCGGCGCGCTCGACACGAGAAGCGGCCAGGACGTGATCCGCATCCTGCACGAGCTGAACTCGCTCGGCCACACGATTGTCATCGTCACGCACGACAAGGACGTCGCGCGCCATGCGCGGCGCATCATCGAAATCAGCGACGGCGAGATCGTCGCCGACCGGCCGAACCACCAATATTCGGATGCACTCGCGGAAGCGGGCATCGGCACCGACGACGAAGCGTCCGGCACGTCACCAGCGCACAGCATCGACGATGTGTCGCCCGTCACGAACGAAACGCGTGCCCGGCACGTCGCAGCTGGCACCGGCCGTTTCGCCGAGGCCTGCCGGATGGCGTGGATTGCACTCATGTCGCATCGGCTGCGCACGCTGCTGACGATGCTCGGCATCATCATCGGGATCACGTCCGTCGTGTCGATCGTCGCGATCGGCGAAGGCGCGAAGCGCTATATGCTCGACGAGATCGGCAGCATCGGCACGAACACGATCAACCTTTACCCCGGCACCGACTGGGGCGACAGCCGGGCCAACACGATCCAGACACTCGTGCCCGCCGACGTCGCCGCTCTCGCCGAGCAGCCTTACGTCGACAGCGCGACGCCCGAGACGTCGCGCACGCTGCTGCTGCGCCATCGCAACGTCGATGTCAACGGGCTCGTGAGCGGTGTCGGCGACCGCTACTTCCAGGCGCGCGGGATGAGCTTCACGCTCGGCGTCGCGTTCGACGAGGACGCAGTGCGCCGCCAGGCGCAGGTGGTCGTAATCGACCAAAACACGCGCCGCAAGCTGTTCGGCGCGAAGACAAACCCACTCGGCGACGTGATCCTCGTCGACAACGTGCCGTCCGTCGTCATCGGCGTGACGACCGACAAGAAGAACGCGTTCGGCGACGTGAAGAACCTGAACGTGTGGGTGCCGTACACGACGGCGAGCGGCCGGCTGTTCGGCCAGCACCATCTCGACAGCATCACCGTGCGCGTGCGTGACGGCCAGCCGAGCGCCGCCGCCGAGAAGAGCATGCAAAAACTGATGATCCAGCGGCACGGCCGCAAGGATTTTTTCACATACAACATGGACAGCGTAGTCAAGACCGTCGAGAAAACTGGCCAGTCGCTCACGCTGCTGCTGTCACTGATAGCCGTGATCTCGCTCGTCGTCGGCGGGATCGGCGTGATGAACATCATGCTTGTGTCGGTCACCGAGCGCACCCGTGAAATCGGCATCCGGATGGCGGTCGGCGCGCGCCAGTCCGACATCCTGCAGCAGTTCCTCGTCGAGGCCGTGCTCGTCTGCCTGCTAGGCGGCACGATCGGCATCGCGTTGTCGTTCGGGCTCGGCGCGGTTTTCTCGATGTTCGTCGGGCAATGGAAGATGGTGTTCTCCGCCAGCGCGATCGTGACCGCGTTCGTCTGCTCGACGCTAACCGGCGTCGTCTTCGGTTTCATGCCGGCGCGTAATGCTTCGCGGCTCGATCCGATCGATGCGCTCGCGCGCGACTGACCGGGGGACGATCATGACGCACGCCTCTCCCCTTCGTCGCCTGGGCGCAATCGCATGCGCCGTCGCGATGCTGGCCAGTTGCACGGCCACGCGCCATGCGCCGCTGCCCGCCGTCGCGATGCCCACAAACTGGGAAGCCCCAGTGTCGGCCAACGCGCCAGTCGCGACGCGCGCCTGGTGGCGCAGCTTCGGCGATCCGCAGCTTGACCGGCTGATCGACGACGCACTGCGCACCAACAATGACCTCGCGATCGCGGCGATCCGCGTGTATCGTTCGCAACTGCAGGCCGGGCTCGCCAACGCGAACCTGACGCCGACCGTTTCGCTCGGCGCCACCGGCAGTGTGTCGCGCATGCTCGACACGCATCAGATGAGCCGTTCGAGCGGCGTCACCGGTTCGCTGAGCTACGAAATCGACCTGTGGGGCCGGCTCGCCGCGCTGCGCAACGCGGCACGCTGGGAAGCCGACGCGACCACCGCCGATCTCGAGGCGGCGCGGCTGTCGCTGATCGGCACGACGGCGGCGCTGTACTGGCAGATTGGCTACCTGAATCGACAGATCGCACTCGGCGAAGCGAACATAGCCTATACGGCGCGCACGCTCACGGTCGTCCGCTCGCGCCACGCGGCTGGCGCCGTGTCGGGGCTCGACGTCACGCAAGCCGAGCAGAGCCTGTCCGCGCAACGCGCAGCGCAGACGCAACTGATCCAGCAGCGCACCGAGAACCGCCATGCGCTCGCGATCCTGTTCGATCGGCCGCCGCAGCAGCTTGTGGCCGAGCCGCCGGCGCTGCCCGACGGGCCGCCGCCGGAAGTCGCAGCCGGCCTGCCCGCAAGCCTTCTTGGTCGGCGCCCCGACCTGCGCGCGGCGGAATTCCGGCTGCGCGAGTCGCTGGCGCAGGTCGACGCGACGCGCACTAGCTTCTATCCGACCTTCACGCTGACCGGCAACGCCGGCACGTCGAGCGCGAGTCTCGAGCGCGTGCTCGCGAATCCGGTCGGCACGCTCGGGCTCGGGCTCGCGCTGCCGTTCATCCAGTGGAACACGATGCAACTACAGATCAAGGTATCGAAGACGCAGTATGAGGAAGCGATCGTCGGTTTCCGCCAGCGACTCCATGTGGCACTGGCAGAGGTCGAGAACGCGCTTGCCGCGCGCGTGCAACTCGAACGCGAGGCCGAACAGCGCACGCTGTCGCTCGCCCAAGCGCAGCGCGCGGAGTCGCTGGCCGCCGCGCGGTTCGCCGCCGGCGCGACGGACGTGCAGCCGTGGCTCGACCTGCAACAGCGGCTGCGCGATGCGCAAAGTGCCGAGTCGCAGAACCGGCTGAACCGGCTCAACAACCAGATGACGCTGTATCAGGCGCTCGGCGGCGGCACGGAGTAATCGGTTGCGGTGCGACGACTGCGCCGACGCAAGGCCACGCCACCTCCGCTCGCCATCGTCCGTCACTCCGCGACCGCGGTCCGCTGCCGCGCCGGCGCAAACGCCAGCACACTCGCCGTCGCCAGCACCGCCACGCCCGCCGCGCCGTACACCATCACCCAACCGAACCCGTGCATGAGCGCCGCATGCAATGCCGCGCCGGTCGGGTCCGCGCGCGCGAGCGCCGGCGCCAGCGCACGCAGCCCGTCGACGCGCCCCGCCGCGATTTGCTGCGCGAGCGCGCGCAATCCTGCATCGCCAACCACGCCCGCGACACCCGCCTTCAGGCTCGCGACGATTCCCGCGACCAGCACGAAGCCCATCATCGCGATGTTCAGCGCAAGCGAAATCATCCGCGCGCTCATGTCGATGCCCGACGCCATCCCGGCGCGCGTGCTCGGCACCGCGCCCGTCGTCGTGTTGGTGACCGGCGTGTTCGTGAGCCCGAGCCCGATGCCCGCGACCACACAGCCGGGCAGCATCGTCAGCCAGTCGGCATGCTCGGCAGCGCTGCCGACCCGCATCAGCGCGAAGCCCGCCGCGATCGTGAACAGCCCGCCCGGAATCACGACGCCCGGCCCGTGGCGCATCGCGAGACGCTCGCCGAACGGCGGCGCGATCAGCGTCGGCAGCGTATACGCGAGCAACGCGAGGCCGGCCGTCACGCTGTCGTAGCCGAGCGCGACCTGGAAGAAGATCGGCAGGTAGATCATGAACGGCCAGAAACTGAAGTTCATTCCCATCGAGCCGAAGATCGCGCCCGTGAACGCACGGATCCGGAACACCGAAAAATCGAACATCGGGTGCGCGCTGCGGCGCTCGGCAACGACGAATGCGGCAAGCGCGAGCACCGTTGCGCCGAGCACGCCGAGCCCGGCGGCGCTCGTCAGGCCGAGCTCGGCGCCCTGCGTGATGTAGAACGCGAGACCGAGCACCGCGAGCGACAGCGTGACGATGCCCGCGACGTCGAGCGAGCCCGCGTGCGGATCGCGCGACTCCCGCACCGCGCCACCGATCAGCGCGAGCGCGACGGCCGCGAGCGGCACATGAACGAGGAACACCCACGGCCAGCTCGCGACTGCGACGATCGCGCCGCCGACGATCGGCCCGAAACCGAGCCCGATCCCGAACACGATCCCCCAGATGCCGAACGCGCGGCCGCGCTCGCGCCCTTCGCGAAACTGGTGCGACAGCACCGCGATCTGGCAGATCAGCATCGCGCCGCCGCTCGCGCCCTGCAGCAGCCGGCCCGCGACGAGCACCGGCACGTCCGGCGCAAACCCGCACAACAGCGACGTCGCGCCGAACAGCGCGGTGCCCGCGACGTACACGCGCTTGCGGCCGAAGCGGTCCGCGAGCGTGCCGGCCGCCATCAGCACGGTCGTACAGGCGATCGTGTACGCGTTCATGATCCACTGCATCCCGTTGAAGTCGCCATGCAGCACGACCTCGAGCGTCGGCAGGATCACCGGCACGCTCGATATCTCGAGCCCGAACATCAGTGACGTGAGGCAGACGGCCGCGAGCGCGACCGCATTGCGGCGGGTGTCGGATTGCTTATCGGATTGCATCATGCGATGTCGCGTCGTCGCCCGGCAGCCGGACGGCGACGCCTCCAGGTTCGTGGCAGGCGTTCGCTACGCGTGGCCTGCGGCGCCGCACGCGATGAACGGGAGTCGGTACTATAGTGAGAATCTTTCTCCCCATTGAGTCATCCATTTCTCATGACTCGGGACTCCCAGGAACCAATCGGCGACATCGCACCATGACCGACAAACTCGACGGCGTGACGACCTTCGTGCAGGTGGTCGAATCTGGCAGCTTCGCGCTTGCGGCGGAACGGCTCGACATGACGCGCTCGGCGGTCGGCAAGGCGATCGCGCGGCTGGAGAAGCGGCTCGGTGCGCGGCTGCTGCAGCGGACGACGCGCAGCCAGAGCCTGACCGACGACGGGCACGCGTACTACGACCGCTGCGTGCGCGCGCTCGCGGAGCTGGAGGCCGCGGAAGCCGACCTCGACTGCGGCCGCCACGAGCCGCGCGGGCGGCTGCGCGTGAGCGTGCCGCTCGCGTTCGGCCACCACTGCGTGACGCCGGTGCTGCTCGATCTCGCGCACGCGTATCCGCACCTGCGGATCGACGTGGCGATCTCGGACCGCTTCGTCGATCTCGTCGACGAAGGCTTCGACCTCGCGGTGCGGATCGGCAAGCTGCCCGACAGCACGAGCCTCGCTGCGCGCCGGCTCGGCACGCAGCACGGCAGCCTCGGCGCGGCGCCGTCGTACCTGGCCCGCTTCGGCACGCCGGCGACGCTGGATGCGCTGAAGGATCACCGGACGATCGCGTACTCGCGCGCGGGCGTGCCGCACCCGTGGGACCTGCGCGCGCCGGACGGCACGCCGACGCGTATCGACTTGCAGCATCAGCTCAGCTTCGACGACGTGCAGGCGATCGCCGCGGCGGCGGTGTCGGGATTCGGGATTGCGTGGCTGCCGAGCTGGCTGCTCGCGCACCATGTGCGCCGCGGCGAGCTGGCGGTCGTGATGGACCGGTGTTTCGTCGAGACAGGCGACATCCACGCGGTCTGGCCGCAGACGCGCTACCTGCCGCGCAAGACGCGCTGCACGATCGACGCGCTCGTGCAGGCGATTCCGCCAATGATCGGCGAGTGACGGCCGATCAGGTGTTCGTCACCACGCCGCGCACCCGCACGGCGTGTGTCCGTTTCTCGCCGCGCATCCACGCGGCGTGCATCCGTTTCAAGCCTCGCCCAGCCCGACGAGCGGATGTGCGAACAGCTTCCACGGCGACGTGAGGAAATGCCGCACGCGCTCCGCGCGCAGCTCGACAAGCGACGCAGGGGCCCAGCGCGGCTTGCGGTCCTTGTCGACGAGGTGCGCACGCACGCCTTCACAGAAATCGCCGTCCTCGATCGCGCGCGCGACGATCCCGAGTTCCATCCGGAACGATTCGGCGAGCGTCATCTGGCGTCCGCGCAGCAGCGCCTCGCGCGTCACCGCGAGCATCGTCGGCGAATGGCCGCGCAGCGCGTCGAGCGTCGCCTGCAGCCACTGCCGGTGCTCGCGCGACAGCTCGTCGCGCGCGAGATCCTGCGCGAGCGTCGCGACGATCCGCTCGACCGTCGAACGCTTGTCGAAATGGCGGACGATCCACGGCATCTGCGTATCGAGCACCGCGTGCGGCACGACGTTGCACGGCGGCTCGAACACCTTGCGCAGCGTGCCCGGCACGTCATCGCCCCACTTCACGCTCTCGATGCGCGTCTCGAACGTGTCGAGCCATGACGACGGCACGCACAGGTCCGCGAGCTTCGCCGTGAGCGCATCGGCGCCGGACAGCATCGCGCCCGTCAGGCCAACGTACAGCTCCAGCTCGACGGGCATGCGTGCGAGGAAATGCGTCGCGCCGACGTCCGGCAACAGGCCGATGCGCGTCTCCGGCATCGCGATCTTGCTGCGCTCGGTTGCGACGCGCAGCGTCGCGCCCTGCGCGAGCCCCATGCCGCCGCCCATCGTCACGCCGTCCATCAGCGCGACGACCGGTTTCGGGAACGTGTGAATCGCGTAGTCGAGCCGGTATTCGTCGACGAAGAACGGCAGCCATGTATCGCGCTGCGACGCCATCCGGTACAGCGCGCGCACGTCGCCGCCCGCGCAGAAGCCCTTCTCGCCCGCGCCGCGCAGCACGACCGCGACGATCTGGTCGTCAGTGCGGCAGCGCTCCAGCAGCGCCGCCAGCTCGCACACCATCCCGTGCGACAGCGCATTGAGCGCGGCCGGCCGGTTCAGCGTGATCAGCGCGACGCGGTTCAGCACACGGAACAGCACGTCCGGTGCGGCTTGCCCGAATGCGTCGTGAGTCGTGACCGGCGTGCTCATCGTTCCTGCTCTCCTTCGTTACCCCATTGCGGCGCGCGCTTGCCGAGAAATGCGGCAACGCCTTCGCGCGGATCATTCGTATCGAACAGGTCGACGAAGCGCTCGCGCTCGACGGCAAGCGCCGCGCTGCGCGGCACGCCGTGCCGCGCGAGGCCGATCAGCTCCTTGCTGTACGCGACCGCGTGCGGGCTCTGCCGTGCGACGTTGCGCGCGAGCGCGAGCGCCGCGTCGCGCGCCGCGCCGGTTTCGACGACGTCCTCGACGAGGCCGATCCTGAGTGCGGTCGCCGCGTCGACGCGCGTGCCGGCGAGGATGATCTTCTTGGCCCAGCCTTCGCCGACGAGCCACGGCAGCGTCTGCGTGCCGAGCCCGCACGGCAGCAGCCCGACCGACGGCTCGGGCAGCGCCATCTGTGCGTGCGTCTCCGCGATCCGCAGGTCGCATGCGAGCGCGCATTCGAGCCCGCCGCCCATGGCGTAGCCGTTGATCGCCGCGATCGTCACGAAGCGCGCATCGGAAAGCGCCTCGAACGCCGCGCCGAAACGCGATGCCATGTCGCGCGCGACCGCGCGGTCGCCTTCGGCGAACGTTTTCAGGTCCGCGCCCGCGCTGAAGAACTTCGGGCCGTCGCCGGTGATGACGAGCGCACGGACGCGCGGGTCCGCATCCAGTTCGGCGACGGTCTGCTGCAACTGCAGCAGACCGTCGGGCGAGAATGCGTTCGCGGGCGGGCGCTTGAGCGTCACGCACGCAATCGCGCCGTCGTCGACGTAGTCCAGTTCGATCATCACGCGTCCTTCTTCGTTGCCGGTTGGTAGAGGCGAATCACCGCCGAGAAATCGAGCTGCCCGTCGCCGCGGCTGCTCATCGTCTGATACAGCTGCTGCGCGAGCGCACCGAGATAGACGGGCTGGCGCGCCTGCTTCGCCGCGTCGTTCGCGAGGCCGAGATCCTTCAGCATCAGGTCGGTGCCGAAGCCGCCCGTGTAGCCGCGCGACGACGGCGCGGTCTCGATCACGCCCGGATACGGGTTGTAGGTATCCGAACTCCAGCAGCGGCCCGTCGACGTGTTGACGATGCCCGCGAGCACCTTCGGGTCGATGCCGAGCGCGACACCGAGCGACATCGCTTCCGACACGGCCGCCATCGAGATGCCGAGCACGAGGTTGTTGCAGACCTTCGCGACCTGCCCCATCCCGGTCGCGCCGCAATGCACGATGTTCCTGCCCATTCCCGCCAGCACCGGCTTCACGCGCTCGAAGTCCGCGTCGCTGCCGCCGACCATGAAGGTCAGCGTGCCGGCCGCCGCGCCGCCCGTGCCGCCCGACACCGGCGCATCGACGAACGCG
>NZ_JAAGPL010000424.1:0-2166 GCF_017104785.1 Burkholderia sp. Ac-20353
CGAGGAACAGGCCGCCCGACAGCAGGATCATGTCGCGCCACGAGAACGCGTGGTCGAACAGCGAGAATACGGGCTCGGTCAGGCGCGCGATCCACGCAACGGTGCCGAGCAGCGCGAGCCGCATCACGAGCGCGAGGCCGATGCCGAGCCGCTGCGTGCGCGCGCGCTGCGCTTCCGGCAGCTTGTTGCTGAGGATCGAGATGAAGATCAGGTTGTCGATGCCGAGCACGACTTCCATCACGACGAGCGTCAGGAGCGCCGCCCACACGGCGGGATCGGCAGCGAGCGTCAGCAGGTGGTCCATGAATTTTTGCGAACAGAGGTGGAAAGCCCGATGATCGCCGCTTCTGCGCTTCGAAAAAATCAGCGACAATCTGATTTTTAGTTCGGTTTTTCCGAAGTGACGCGCCGATGCTGAATTTCCGACATCTGTACTACTTCTGGGTCGTCGTGAAGGAAGGCGGCTTCGCGCGCGCGGCCGAGCGGCTCGACATGGCCGTGCAGACCATCAGCGCACAGGTGCGCGAGCTCGAAAAGGCGCTCGGGCACCAATTGCTAAAGCCGGCCGGCCGCGGTGTCGCGATGACCGACGCGGGCCAGGCTGCGTACGCGCGCGCAGAGGAAATCTTCGAGATCGGGCGGCTGATTCCCGACGAGGTGCGCGCAGCCGCTAGCCAGCCGACGGTGCGGCTCGCGGTCGGCCTGTCGGACGGCATCTCGAAGCTGGCCGCCCATGCGATCCTCGCGCCGGTGCTCGATACGCCCGCGCTCAGGCTGCTGTGTCACGAAGGCGAGCACGATGCGCTGCTCGCCGAGCTCGCGCTGCATCATCTGGATCTCGTGCTGGCGGGCCAGGGCGCGCCGCCCAATGCGAACCTGCGCGTGACGAGCGAGCGGCTCGTCGCGTCGCCCGTCGACTGGTACGGGCCGGCGGCGCTCGTCACGCAAGCCGCGCGGCAGCGCTTTCCGCAGTGTCTCGCCGAGTTGCCGCTGTTGCTGCCGACCACGCATTCCGCGCTGCGCGCGCGCCTCGACCGCTGGCTGGAATCGGCGCGCATCGTGCCCCACATCGCCGGGGAATTCGAGGACAGCGCGCTGATGGCCGTGTTCGCGGCGCGCGGCCTCGGTGTGTTTCCGCTGAGCGAGCTGGGCGCGAACGACGCATCGCTGCTGCGGGGCCTGCGGCGGCTCGGGCGCGCCGGCGACGTGACCGAGGAGATCCACGCGATCCGCTCGCGGCGCGGCGAACATCATCCGCTGACCGCGCAATTGCTCGCGGCCGCGCGCGATTCGTCGGCCGGCTGAAGCGAACGCGCCATCAAACGAAACTATAATAGCGCCCCGGCCCTGCGAGATTGCCTCGCGCCCACCCGCCGGCCGCGCGCGTGCGCGGCGGCATCGATCCGACCTTCGCGCAACGCGCGCAGTCCACGCGCGGCATCCGGCCGAGCCTTTTGAAAGACGCCATGCACAACCGATTTCGCCTGTTTTCCGTTTCGTGCGCGCTCGCGGCCGCGACCGTGCTGGCGGCGTGCTCGTCGCCGCCCAAGCCGATCTACCAGCAGGAGCAGTTCGACGCGACGAGCAGCCCGTACGCCCACTCGTTCCACGCGAAATCCGACGCGACCTGCGAGGCCGCGCGCCGCGCACTGCTGAGCCAGGGCTACGTTGCGTCGTCGTCCCGTTCCGATGCGGTCGACGGCAGCAAGAATTTCCAGCCGAACAACGACATGCACGTGGTGATCGAATTCCACGTCGTGTGCGCGGACGCGAACGCGGACGGCACGTCGAGCATCGCATACGTGAACGCGGTGCAGGACCGCTATACGCTGAAGAAGTCGAACACGTCGGCGAGCGTCGGCCTCAGCGTGTTCGGCTCGCTGTCGCTGCCGATCGGCTCCAGCGACGATGCGCTCGTGAAGACCGCGAGCGAGACGATTCCGGCCGGCGTGTTCTACGAACGCTTCTTCAACCTCGTCGACCACTTCCTGAAGATCGATCCGACCCACCGCGACCGCGCAACCGTGAAGGCCGCGGAGAAGGAGCCCGTCACGCCGCTGCCCGAGCCCGCGCCGACGCCGCAGGGTGAACCGATGAAGATGACGACGCCGATCGTACCGACGCCGCCCGCGCCGCCGGTGCCGAACCCCGTCACCGCACCGGGGT
>NZ_JAAGPL010000425.1:0-238 GCF_017104785.1 Burkholderia sp. Ac-20353
TTATTAAAAAAAAAAAAAAAAAAAAAAAAAGTAGTCTAGATCACTTTTATATAAAGTACACAACGTTCTCATACACAGACACCTGCTCGTTCCTAGCATCGTCTTCACGCTCTACTGTATACTTGGTGGTGTTGTGTATCAATACTTATCGTACCTGTATCGAGTCTTTACTCATAGCATCACTGGTTGGTGCACGTCGCTCCACTCCCCTCACACTCTGTAATCTCATCGCCACAAA